>CAMODR010000023.1 GCA_946611495.1 uncultured Methanobrevibacter sp.
ATTCCTTGATTTTCAAATTCATTATCTAAAAATATGTTCATATTGTCTATAGCCAATTGAACCATTTCAGGAGAAGGACCTCCAGGCACGTTTCTTATTTTAACGTTTTCAATTGGATTTAAAGCATTATGAATCAATTCATCATCTAAGTTCAATTTATCAAATCCAAGTTCCTCTGCCACATTATCAACATAAGCTCCATCGATTTCACTTGGATTAAGTCCTTCAGCAACTGCTTCATTAACAATTCTTCCTACAATCTTATGAGCTGTTCTGAATGGTATTTTTCTCTCCCTTACCATAATGTCAGCCAAATCGGTAGCAGTTGCAAAGTTTGCTCCTGCAAGCTCTAAGCATCTTTCTGTATTGAATGTAACAGTTAAAAGCATATGGTTTGTAATCTTTAAAGTGTCATAAGCAACATCACAAGCATTCCATAAATGAGGAGTGATTTCCTGCAAATCCCTATTATAAGTGTAAGGAATAGCCTTTAGAATTGTCAATATTGTGATTAGCTCTCCATTGACAATGGCACATTTAGACCTAGCAACTTCAGCAACATCAGGATTTTTCTTTTGAGGCATGATAGAAGATGTAGAAGAGTATTCATCAGCCATTGTAACGATTCCAAACTCATAAGTGCTCCAGAGAACAAGCTCTTCACAGATTTTAGATAAGGTTGTGCATAAGGTTGTAAGGTCAAATACGGTTTCTGCAATATGGTCTCTTGATGAAACACCATCCATAGAGTTTTCCAAATAATCATCAAAGCCTAAAAGTTGAGTTGTCAATTCCCTGTCAATTGGAAAACTGGTTGTTGCCATTGCTGCAGAACCAAGAGGATTTAAGTTAACTCTTTTATAAGTGTCAGATAATCTTTGATAGTCCCTTTTTAAACTTTGGGCATGTGCCATCAAGTGATGAGCCAAGGTAATTGGTTGAGCATGTTGCAAGTGAGTGTAACCAATCATTACAGTTTCCTTATGGTCTTTAGCAAGCTCAACGATTCCTTCAATAAATTCAAGAATTCCTATTTGGATTTCAGTTATTCTGTCCCTTAAAAGAAGTCTTATATCTGTTGCAACCTGATCGTTTCTGCTTTTTGCAGTGTGCATGAAACCTGCCTCAGGACCTACAAGCTTAGTCACATAGTTTTCAACTGCCATATGAACATCCTCAACTGAATGATCAAATTCAAGAGCATCAAAGCCCTCTTCACTAAGCTTATCTAATGCATCAAGGATTTTATCAGCTATATCCTCATCAATGATTCCTTGAGCCTTAAGCATTGAAGTGTGAGCGTAATTACATTTAATATCTGCATCAAAAATAAATCTGTCAAATTCTAGAGAAGAAGTGTATACTGCAGCTTCATCAGTCATTTCCTTTTCAAGTCTACCAGTTCTAATTTTCAAAATATCAACTCTTAAAGATAATTTTTAATCGAATAAGTTTATAATAATCTTAATTTCACATTCTTGTATAAACTTTTATATATTATTAAATTTTAGTTTTAATAATTTATATAAATATCTAATGATTAAAAAATCTCACTTTAAAAGAAAATATTATCAGATATATTATCAAAAATAGTGAAAAACTATAAAAAATCCCTATTAATGAAAAATAGCAAAAATAACAATTAAAAATAAATAAACAATAAAAAAAAAGCACAATAGTTGTTAAAAATAAAATAAATAAAAAATGTAAAAAAAGTAAAAAAGAAAAGAATAAATCTATTCTTTAGTTTTCATTTCAGTGTATCCGCATTTACCACAAGCGTATCTATCACCGTGGTCAGCCATAAATACACCTTCAGAACAACGAGGACAGAAAGGATTTTTTCTTACGATTTTGTCGCCTTCGACAGTATATAATTCTTTTTTAGTAGCCATATTAATATCCTCCTAATATTCTAATTATTCTTCCGCTTCATCTTCTTCTTCAGCAGGAGCTTCTGGTTCTTTGTTTTTAGCAATTACACTAGGTTTTTCTACATCTAATAAGGATGCTTCTCTACCGTATACTTTAGCGTAACCGGTAGCTTTAGGTTCACCATATCCTGGTTGAAGATTGTCTACTACGATTAATTCTTTTTTGGTATCAAGTAAAGCAACTAACTTATGTTTAACATCTAAGATTTTAGGAGTTGCTTCACCTTCATATAAACAATAAAATTTAACTTCAGTTCTGTCAAATAAAATATTTTCTTTCTTTTCAAAAATTTCGATTTCCATTATAAAACCTCTTTTTGGGTTTAGAATAAATAATATTACAGATAAGCCTTAATTTTCTTCATTGAAATAATCCATAAGTTTTAAAGCCTTATCTTTTCCTTCAGAAACATTAACAAAGACCAAACCTTCGTTCGGTTGGCCATATAATATAACAGCATCTTCAGGTGCAACTAATAAGCATGGAAGAACTGCAAGATCTTCTTCCCCTTTCACTTCAATAATACGTTTTTCTTTATCTTCAAGTATTAGTGAAATAGCTGACTCTATGGTTTCCCATAGATTCTTAGTTATGGTACCTGCAGGATTATCTGCCCTTAAAATGTTTTCTGTACGAATAATATCATGATTATGATCTTTACGTTGAATACGATTGTCTATAATTCCTAAATCAGGATACAAATCGTTATCAAGAAGATTTTTAGTGGTTTGATCACCAACAGAGATTAAAAAACTAGCTTCTTTAATCTTAGGAATTGCATCTTCAAATTCAACATACAATTTTCCTAATGGTTTCTTAAATTCATCTATTGAATTTTCATCTATTTTAAACAAGTTTTAACCTCTATTAATAAATCCATAATAATATTTTTTTAAAATAAATAGAAATAATTTATTAAGCAAAATTATTATTATACTTTAATATATATTTATTTTAAGATATATAAAGGTTAGTATTAGAAGAGTTAAAAAAAGAGAATTTAATATTAATCCTAAAAGGACATATAAATCAATATTTCAAATTATAATAGATCAAACTAAAAACAGAATAAAAGAAAAAATAAATAAAAAATTAAATGAATAAAAATTATTCATTTAATATATTAAACTATTCTTTTAATAAATTAAAACTATTCAGGCCTATCTGCTTCAATATATAATAAACCAAGAGCTCTAGACGCAAATAGGAATATAAATGGAGCGCATAATAAGTAGGATATGATAACTCCAATATATGGAATAGCAGTAATGAGAGCCACAACAAGTGATAATACAACTGTAATTATTATCAATAAAATGTACCATCCGATATATTTGCCTATTCCAATAGTTCTAATATCCTTAATTACCTCACCAAATCTTAATCCTTCAGTAAGAGTGTCATATTTAGCTAATCTGCAAAGTGCAATCTCATACAATAAGCCGAAAATAAGGTATAAGATAATTGCAACAATAGCAGTGATTGCTAAACCATTGATAAGACCAACAATATATTCTTGAGGAATCATTTGGAAGATCTGAGTGTTTACAGCGCCAGTGCTATTTAAAGTTTGATTTAAAAGAGCTTCATTTTCAGCGAAAAAGCTTAATATTTTCATTATTGAGTTAGGTGCACCGCTAATGAAAAATACAATAGCCACTATTATTGTTGGAATAATATAATAGATTATCTCTAATACAATAGCCTTAATCCCATCAACAAAATTTTTAGCAAAGTCCAATTTAGGAATGGATACATTCATATCAATTGCATCCCTAATTACTGAAAGGGTATAACCTGATAAAAGTACTGCAACGACTAAAGCAATAATACCAAAAATCCCCACAATTGAAGGGCTTAAATCAATTCCATAGGAAAAAAGAAGACCAGGAATATTAGAGACTAATAAAAGAGCACCAATAGTTAATAAAACTATTATATTGCTTATAGGATAAATAATAGCTTCCTTAAAAATATCAATTAAACCTGTCATTTAAAAAACCTCTTATTTTTTGTTTAATTTAAATAAATCTTATAATAAAATATCTTCATTTAAAACTGGATAAATAATTAAATTTCCATTTAAAAATTTATAAACTACTTTTATAAAAAAGATACTTATTAAATAATATCAATTTACAATAATATAAATTTTTTGTTAAAATAAAAGAAAAATAAGAGAAATTAAGTAAAATTAAGAAAAATACTAGGAAAATAAATAAAAAATATATAAAACTCAGAATATAATAGAATAAACTAAAAAAAGAATAACTAAAAAAAGATATAACTCTAAAACAATATAAAAACTAAAAAAGAATAAAATAAGTATAAAAAGAATAAAAAAAGAAAAGAAAAATAAGATAAAATACAATTACCTTACTCTTAATGCGTATTCGCCTGGTTTAGTAATTCCAAGCTCTTTAGCAACGTCTGAATTTTCAGGATCTGTGACGATTAAGAGACCGCTCCAATTAGATGAAGTAGGGTTTTTACATTCAGGACATTGCTCTTTTTCAGATAATAAACTACAATGTGTACAAGCTTTTAAAGCCATTATTCCACCTTAGCCATTCCTTTTTCTTTAGATTTATTTTTTTCCTTTTCAATCCATTCAAAACTGCCTAAGTTAGGTTGTCTCATAGTAAGACCAATTTTACTTTCTTGAACGGATTTACCTTTAAGACTTAAAGTAACGATTCTAGCCCTTACTTTGTCTCCCTCATGCAAAATCTTTTTAGATTCTTTTGCAACAAGAGATGAATTTCTAGGATCATAATTTATATAATCATCAGTTACTTGTGATACATGAACAAGACCATCCATAGGTCCAATTCTTACAAATGCACCAAATTCAGCTATATCAATAACTTCTCCTTCAACGATTTCTTGTTGTTCAGGTTTAAAGAATATAGAATTAAAAATAACATTGTGGTAAGCAGCTCCATCACCCATAATGAGAACTCCTTCACCCATTTCTTCAATACTAACTACACCAACCATTAAACCTAAATTCTTATCAAGTTTACCATTGTAAGACTCATTTAAGGTTTCAATAGCCACATCTTCAAGAGGTTCACCAAATCTGTGTGGTGGAATTCTTACAGTTCCCTCAATAGTTGTCATGTAATACAAAATAATCCCTCATAATATAAATTTTTTCTAATTTGAACAATAATTAATAAAAATTATAATAATAATTATATTTAAACTTATTTAAACTTAATGATAAATCTAATTTAAATCAATTCACTTCACTCAAGCCAAATATCCTTCAACAGCAAGATATCTTTTTTGTCTCAAATAGACCAAAGCTATGTGATTCTTTTTTGCCTTTCTCTTCAGGTCGATGTCATTTGTAGCCAAGACTTTAGAAATCCTAATCAAGGCATCGTCTACAGATTCTCCTTTATCCAAAGGAATATTCCTAATTTCAATATCATCAGATTGGGCTATCTTTAATCCTAAACCAGCAGCCAATCTGACTTTACCCTTACTGTTATTCTTTAAGCCCCTAAGCTCCTGAATAACAAACTCAGTTGTCACTAATTTGTAATTAGGCAATATCCTTTTAAACTCTTCAACAATATCAACATTAAATTGAAAAGGAATCATGAAAAAGTTAGTGTCAATAAAAACTTCTCTTGATTCAGATTTCATCTAAAAACCTCACAGGCCATTATGAGCAAATTGAATTAATTAATAATAGATATAATTAATTAATAATGGATAATAATTAATTATAATAGATAATTGAATTAATTACCTATTGTATAATACCAAAACCGATTAATCTCCAACGAGCACCTACTCTACGAGATAAAGCGACCCTATCACCTTTGTCTGCACAGACAGGCAATTTCAAATCAACAGTAATGTTCTTTTTCACATTAGTTACCATACCAACAGTTGTGGTTGTACCACAGTTGATCATTAAAAGCTCTTTAAGCTTGATTGGAGCCACTTCTCTTTCTTCTTTAGTACCTACAACACGGTCTAAAAGTTCGGTTTTCATTTCAAAACTGTGTAAAACATCAGGCAATGTACCTTCAGCACCAGCAACTGAACCAGATAAAGAATCTGCCTTAGTCAATGCAGGGTCAAGTTTAGTTGCTACACCAATAAGACCTCCAGGCCCTACTTCTTCTACAGCTTCTCCTCCTGCTTCAAGACCGATGATTTCAGAAGTCAAGTTAATCCATTTGTTTTGCTTGTTTTCTTTTACATTGATTCCAGGCCTAATTTCAATAATGTCACCTAATTTAAGAGTACCTTGAGTCAAACTTCCTCCAATTACTCCACCTTTAATCTTCTTAGGATGAGAACCTGGCTTATTAATGTCAAAAGATCTAGCTACATGCATCCTTGCAGGTTTATCCAAATCTTTTTCAGGAGTTTTAATAAGCTCGTCAATAGCCTTAATAAGAATATCAATATTAGCTCCTTGTTGAGCAGAAACTGGAATGATTGGTGCATCCTCTGCACAAGTACCTTTTACAAATTCCTTAATTTCCTTGTAACTTTCAATTGCTCTTTCTTTTGGGACAATATCTACTTTATTTTGAACTACAACTACATCTTTTACGCCAATTACGTCAAGAGCCATTAAATGCTCTTTGGTTTGTGGTTGTGGGCACTCTTCATTAGCTGCAATAACTAAAACAGCACCATCCATAATTGCAGCACCAGATAACATAGTAGCCATTAATGTTTCGTGTCCTGGAGCATCTACAAAAGATACTTTTTTGATAAGTTCTGTTTCACTGCCACAGTGTTCACAAACATCCTTGGTAGTGTAACATAAAGGATCTTCACAATTTGGACATTTTCTAAATTCAATATCAGCATATCCTAAACGAATGGATATACCTCTTTTTGTTTCTTCACTGTGAGTATCTGTCCATACACCAGACAATGCTTTAGTAAGAGTTGTTTTACCGTGATCGACATGGCCCACCAGTCCTATGTTAACATCAGATTGTACTTTCACAGATTACACCTTTATTTTTTTTAAATGAATAAAATTGAATAATGAATAATATTGAATTATAATTTTGTTTATAAGTCAATTTAAATGATAATTACTCTTTAAATTGTAAGTTAACAATAAATCAATTAAATTAATAGTTATTAATGAATAATTATCTCTATTTCATACAAATACAAGTTTCTTCGTTTTAAATTAAAGATTAGGCAAATTACCCTATTAATTAATAAGGCACATGCCTTTTTAACATTTTATAATTCAATATTAATATAAAAATGAAATTGATAAATAAATAAAATGTTTTTAATAATTAATATAAATTTTTAATAATTAAATTTTAAAATATAAATTTAATATGATTTAAATTTGAATTTTCCAAAAATATTGGATAATAATTAATTAAAACAATAATAAAGATTAAAAAAATCTTTAAATTGAATTATAATTAATTAAAACAATTATAAAGATTTAAAAAAATCTTTAAATTGAATTATTTAATTTGATTTTTAAAATGAAAAATAATAATGAAATAAATTCATTAATTAATATTTTTCATAATATCTGATTATTCTTCTGCTTCCTCTTCTTCAGGATTTAAGATATCAGATATAGATTTGCTACCTGCTTTGGTAACAATAGTGTTAATTTGAACAATGTCATCAGAAATAGTGTTTCCTCTAACAGTTTTTCTTCTTTTAACACCATCAGCTTTAGGTTTGTAACCGACTCCACCAGTTAAAAGACTTTTGATTCTTCTAGGACCATCAACGTCTTTTTTCATAGCAAAACCGTTTTTGTCACTACCACCAGTGATTTTTAAAGTGTAGCCATCTAATCCTACAATTTGGCCATCAAATTCTTCACCAATGGTTAAACCGTTTAATTGTTTAGCGTCATCAACTTCTAATTGATAGCTTAATTCTTTATCAGATACAACAATTTTAAATGCCAATAAAATTCCTCCTTTCGTTTTTAGGAATTTAATCTTCCATAAATCTCTAGATTTATTCTATTAAATATGATAAAATTATCTAATATTCAAAAAGACCTAATTTACCCCAATCAGGCTCGTTCTTACGTTTGATTTCAACGATTTCATCAAGGGCTAAAAATTCGTCTTCAGTTAACTTGTCTTTAAATTCACGTTCTAAAACCTTAAAGTGCTTTTCAGGAATGTCTACATATAAGCTGTCCCCTTCTTCAAAGTCCTTGCCTGCCACAGCATCATTAATTGCCATAGCAACCCTTTGACCTCTGGACATAGCAGTTAAGGTCTCTCCCTTATCTTCCATACTGGCAACTACACCAACATAGTCACCATTTGCATTCATTAGAGTGTAGCCAGTCTTTATAGTTCCTGCTTCAACTTCAATACCACAAATAGCCGGTTTGCTTTGACGGAATATTAATTTTGGAATGATCATGATTTTAGCAGGTTTGACAATTGCATCAAGCCATTGCTTTTTCTGAGCCTCTTTACGTTCTTGTATCCAAGCTTCATAATCTTCAGTTATTTGGTAAATAACATCACCAGCAAAGAGCTTTACGCCGGAATTCTTTAAATCCTCTTCCGCTTTCGGATGAACCTTCACATTAAATGCAATGATTACACCATGTTCAATGTTTTCATCCTTAGCAATGGATGCGTTAATCACATCTCTCTTATTGATATCTCCTATTTCAGCAGACCTTATTGGCAAGTCCATTTCCTTAAGCAAATGAACCACCGCTTCTAGTGAACCTAAAGTGTCAGCCTTAACGAGTATTCCCTCATCATCAGTATCAACAGTAATATCTTCCAATTCCTGTAATAATTCTGCCTCAACATCCTCTTCTTCGCTTAATACCCTAAGTGGAGAACCTGAAACAACATCATCAAGATTTGGAGCAGCTATCTTAATACCTGCAGCTGCAACAACCTCATCCACCTTTTTGAATTTCTTCTTAGAATCCCTCATCTCTTCAAGAGGCAAAGGTCTTAAAATGGATCTGATTTTAGTTGTCACAACATTATTTGCATCCATTAAAGCGATTTCATCTCCATCACGGAGAACACCGTCATAGATAATACTGTCAACTGTAATTCCAAGGCCTGTTTCTTCCTTAACTTCTAAAACAGTTCCTTTTGCAGGAGCATCTTCACTGATTTCCAATTGTTTTGTTAGGTATTCCTGAGCAAGACCAAGCAACATTGCTATAAGCTCAATGACACCTTCTCCAGACTTTGCACAAATTGGTATAATTGTAATTTGGCTTGCAAAATCAGTTACACGGTCAAATCTTTCAGATTGGAAACCTTCCTCATGTAATTTACCCATTAGCTCATAAATCTTCAAGTCTAAATCAGACTTGATTCTTGGAGCTTGTTGGTTATAGCTTTCCATAAAGGAAACGCCTTCATGAGTTTCCCAACCAAAGAGCCTATCAATTTTATTAGCCACAACAATAAATGGAGTCTTATACATCTTTAGGATATTGATTGCTTCATAGGTTTGAGGCTTAAAGCCTTCATTTATGTCTACAATCAAAATAGCCAAATCAGCTAAAGCTCCACCTCTTTTACGAAGTGAAGTGAATGCAGCGTGTCCAGGAGTATCTACAAAAAATAATCCAGGAATTGTATCTTTAATTGATAATCTTGAGATAAAACTACCACAAATTTCATTAATTGTATCAATAGGTATTTCTGTAGCACCAATATGCTGAGTAATACCACCAGCTTCTCTATCAGCTACAGTACTTCCTCTAATATAATCTAATAATGTAGTTTTACCATGGTCTACATGACCTAAAACAGATACAATTGGGGATCTAATCTTCATGCTTTCTCCTTACTAAAATTGATTTAAACAAACGTAATTTTAATTTTATAATTTTAAAGTCATTATAAGTTTAATCAAATTCCAAAAAATCATATGAAACTTGATTTCTAATTTAAAGACTTTAGCAATAGTTAACTTGAGTAATAGTTAAATATTAAATAATTGATGAATAATGAATATAATTTATTTATTCATAAATCCAAGCGTTATCAGACATAGAATAATCACAAATTTCTTCTTCGTCAAAGAATAATGCGATTTCTCTTGCTGCAGATTCTGGTGCATCAGATGCGTGGATAATGTTTCTTCCAGTATCCATACCAAAGTCTCCTCTAATGGTACCAATATCTGCTTCTTTAGGATTAGTTGCTCCTACCATTTTTCTAATAACAGAAATAGCATCGTCTCCTTCAATAACCATAGTTAAAGCTGGAGAAGAAGTGATATATTCAACTAAACCGCCAAAGAATGGTTTTTCTGCATGTTCACCATAGTGTTCTTTAGCTAAATCTTCATCAATTTGTCTTAATTTCATAGCTACGATTTTGAGACCTTTGTCTTCAAAACGGCTTAAAATTTGACCCATCAAACGTCTAGATACCGCATCAGGTTTCATCATAACAAAGCTTCTTTCAATCATTGTTTAACCCATTTAAC
>CAMODR010000024.1 GCA_946611495.1 uncultured Methanobrevibacter sp.
TCCTAACTGCCCTTTCCATGGTAATTTATCTGTTAGAGGACAAGTCCTTGAAGGTGTTGTTACTACTAATAAAGCAGAAAGGACTATTACTGTAGAACGTAGTTTCTACAAATTCATTAGAAAATACGAAAGATATGAAAAGAGAAAATCAAGAATTAACGTTCACAAACCTGATTGTCTTGATGTTGAAATTGGTGACTCTGTAAAAATTGCAGAATGTAGACCTTTAAGCAAAACTAAACATTTTGTATTAGTTGAAGTAAAAGGAGACAAATAAAATGAAACCTACTACATCTAGTGTAACAAAAGCTTTACCAATAGGCGCAAGACTTCAATGTGTCGACAACACTGGAGCTCGTGAAATCGAAATCATTTCCGTTAAAGGGTTCAAAGGTGTTCGTAGGAGACTTGACGTAGCTGGAGTCGGTGACATGGTTGTCGCTTCAGTTAAGAAAGGAACTGCAGACATGAGAAGAGAAGTTGTTAACGCTGTTGTTGTAAGACAGAAAAAAGAATATAGACGTGCAGACGGTCTTCGTGTAAAATTCGAAGATAATGCAGCTGTAATCATTACTCCTGAAGGTTTATTAAAAGGTTCTGAAATCAGAGGACCTGTTGCTAAAGAAGCAGCTGATAAATGGCCTAGTGTTGGTAGTGCTGCAAGCATATTAATTTAAGTTAACGGTGATTAAATGTCAATTCAACCAAGAAAACAAAGAAAAGCTCTCTACACTGCTCCTTTACACATTCGCCGTAAAATCATGAGTGCAAATGTAAGCAAAGAATTAAGAGCAGAAGTTGGCAAAAGATCATTGCCAATTAAAGTAGGAGACAAAGTTCAAGTTGTTCGTGGAGACTTTAAAGGTCATGAAGGAAAAGTTGAAACTGTTGATGCTAAAAGATACAAAGTTACTGTTGAAGGTGTAACCTTAAGCAAACCTGACGGAAACGCTGTATTCCTTCCGATTCACCCATCCAACTTGATGATAATTGAAGCTGATTTAAAAGATGAAAGAAGATTAAATATGGAGGAATAAGATGGCAAAAATGGGATCTAGAAAGCATCTTAAAAGATTCAAAGCACCTAAATCTTGGCCTATTCATCCAAAAGAAGATACCTGGACTGTAAAACCTGCTCCTGGTACTCACGCTATTGAAGACTCATTACCTTTACTCGTTATCATTCGTGATATCTTAGGTCTTGCTGACAATTCAAGAGAAGCAAAAAGACTCATCAATACAGGTAATGTCTTAATTGATGGTAGAGCTAAAAAAGATTACAAATTCCCAGTCGGATTCATGGACATATTATCCATTCCTAAAACTGGCGAACATTACAGAATACTTTTAGATACTAAAGGAAGATTAACTTTACACCCTATCTCTGCAGAAGATGCAGAATACAAATTAGCTAAAATCGTAAACAAATCTACTGTTAAAGGTGGAAAAACTCAATTAAACCTTCACGATGGTAGAAATGTTATCGTAGAAGAAGATGAATACTCTGGATATGATGTAGTATGTCTCGGTGTTCCAGAACAAGAAATTAAGGAAAACTTCACTTTTGAAGAAGGTGTTGTTGTACTTGTTACTGGTGGTAAACACACTGGAGAACTCGGTAAAATCCAAGAGGTTATTGTAGATCAATCTTCTAAAGCAAATACTGTAATCATTGAAAAGGCTAATAAGGACACTTTCTTAACCTTAAAAGATTACGCATTTGTAATTGGTAAAGATGAACCAGCTATTGACTTATTGGAGGTTAATCAATGAATCCAATGAATGAAGTTGTCATTGCTAAAGCTACTATCAACATTGGTGTTGGTGAAGCTGGTGAAAAATTATCCAGAGCTATGACTCTTATTGAAAATATGACTGGTCAAACCCCTGTAAAAACCTACTCTAAGGTAACCAACCCTGAATGGGGTATTAGAAAAAGACAACCTATTGCATGTAAAGTAACTCTCCGTGGAGAAAAAGCTGAAGATGCAATCAAAATGGTTTTAGACGGTATTAACAACAGATTAAGACCTAGTCAATTTGATGCACAAGGTAATGTTTCTTTCGGTATTAGAGAACATATCGACATTCCTGGAATGAGATATGACCCAGATATTGGTATTTTTGGTATGGACTTATCAATCACTTTTGAAAAACCTGGTTACAGAATCAAAAGAAGAAAAATCCAAAAGAAATCCATTCCTAAAAGACACAGAATCACTCCTGAAGAAACTATGAAATTTATGGAAGAAAACTTTAATGTTACCATTGCTGAGGAAGAAGATTTCGAATAGATTTATTCGGCAAAAAAGTAATGGAAATAAGTTTATTAAAATAAGTTTATTAAAATAAATTTAGTATAACTTTATTAGAATATTATATGTTATTAAGGTGATTATGTTGCCAAGAAAATACGGAAAAGCAGCGAAAAAATGTAGCCGTTGTGGAGACCACTCTGCTATTGTAGGCAGATACGGACTCAACTTATGTAGGCAATGTTTTAGAGAAATTGCTCCTAAAATAGGATTTAAAAAATATAATTAGAAAAGGTGACTATTATGACTCTTATGGATCCTCTTGCTGATGCTTTAACAAACATTAGAAATAACGAACGTCAAGTAAATGACCACTGTACTATTTCTCCTGCATCCAAATTAATTGGACGTGTGTTAAGCACCATGCAAAAAGAGAATTATATAGGCGAATTTGAATTTATAGATGACGATAGAGCTGGAAAATTCGAAGTAGAATTAGAAGGTAACATCAACCAATGTGGTGTAATCAAACCTCGTCATGCTGTAAAGAAAGATGAATTTGAGAAATTCGAAAAAAGATATTTACCAGCAAAGAATTTCGGTATCTTAATCGTAACCACTCCTGAAGGTATTATGACTCACAGGGAAGCTAAAGAAAGAGGTATCGGCGGACGTTTGTTGGCTTACATGTATTAGGTGATTAAATATGGTATTAGCTGCAGCTATAAGGGAAGAAATTGAAATCCCTGAAGGCGTTGAAGTTATAATTGATGATGAAATTTCTGTGAAAGGACCTAACGGTGAAACTTCTAGAAAATTCACTTACCCTAATGTGACTATTAAAAAAGAAGACGATTTAATTGTTCTTGAAACCGCTTTCCCAAAAAAGAAAGACAAATCCATGATTGGAACTACTAGAGCACACATCAACAATATGATTACTGGTGTAACTGAAGGTTTTACCTATCATATGAAAATCGTATACGCTCACTTTCCAATGACTGTAAAAGCTCAAGGCGATACAGTAACCATTGACAACTTCATTGGGGAAAGACATCCTAGATCTGCAAAGATTGTCGGTGATGCAAAGGTTCAAGTAAAAGGTGATGAAGTAATCATTACTGGTGTAAACAAAGAAGACGTCGGACAAACTATGGCTAATTTAGAACAAGCTACCAAAATTAAAGGTAAAGACCCTAGAGTATTCCAAGATGGTATTTACTTAACCAGCAGAGAATAAGCGGGAAATTATCGTTTAGGTATGATTAATGAATCTATGTTTTAAATTAAAATAGGTTAATTTATAGTTATTATGGTGATTTGATGAGTAAAGATTTTAAAAGACAAGAATATGCTCGTTACAAAAAATTAGGAACCAAATGGAGACGTCCTAGAGGTAAAACTAGTAAAATGAGAAGATACGAAGCAGGAAAACCTGCAATGCCATCTATCGGTTATCGTACTCCTAGATCTACTAGAGGATTACATCCTTCTGGTTACAAAGATGTTCTTGTTTATAACATGAAAGATTTAGAAGCTCTCGATGCAGAAACTGAAGCTGCAAGAATCAGCGCTTCTATTGGTAAACGTAAAAAAGCATTGATGTTAGAAAAAGCATCAGAATTAGGTATAAAAGTATTAAACAAACAATTATAATTTTTAAATTATCGTTTAAAAATAAAGTTTTGAAAAATGATATTTTCAATGAAAAGGTAATTTTCTATTGAATGTGATTTTTCTATATAGATGAATAAACTGAAGTTTTTTCATTTCCTAAAGATTTGTTAAGAATTTGATGTTAAAATTAAATTGTTTTAATCTTAAAAGAATGTTCAAATTAAATGAATTTTTTAAGATATAATCAATAATGTTTAAAATTAAATTTATGTATTTATAATGCTTACTTATAAGAAAATTAGGGGCGTTGGAGAAAGTTGGCAAGGGATTATTGAATACGTCTTTAACCTCATGTCACAACCTTTCCAACAAAAGATTCTAATCAATTAATTGAATCAGTGGCTTAGTATAATATGTCATTGGTTAACGGATAAATAATTAATTGTGTGTAATTTAATGAGGGAATTTATGGAAAATTCTCTTTTTAAATATATTGGCCAAAAGTCAAGTAAGAGAATCCATTTTCTTATTAAAAGCACGATAAACAATTAAATTAACAAATGAATTATTAATTTATATTGATAAATAGGGAAACTTGAGAAATTTAATTCAAGTTTATCAGCTAGCTAAAATGGAGGATTATTAATGAATCTTACTACACAAAGAAGATTAGCTGCTAGTATACTTAAAGTTGGAGTAAACCGTGTATGGATAGACCCAGAAGAACTCGAAGAAGTTTCTAGAGCTATCACAAGAGACGGTGTAAAACAACTTATAGATCAAGGTATTATTAAAGCTAGACCAAAAACTGGTATTAGTAGCTACAGATCTAAAAAACTCAAAGAGCAAAAGAAGAAAGGAAAACGAAAAGGAAGAGGTAGTATTAAAGGAGCTAAAAACGCTCGTACACCTAAAAAACAAGTTTGGATGAAAACCATTCGTGCTTTAAGAACTGACCTTAAAGAAATGAGAGATACTGGTGAAATTGATCCTACTACCTACCGCAAATTATACAAAATGGCAAAAGGTGGAGCTTTCAGAAGTAAATCTTACATGAAAACTTACGCTAGAGACCATGACTTAATCAAATAGGAGGAATTGACATGGCAAGCGGATCAAATTATAAAGTAGCTTTCAGAAGAAGAAGAGAAGGAAAAACTGACTATGCTGCTAGAGCAAAATTAGTGCATGTGGATAAGGCAAGATTAGTTGTAAGAATTTCTAATGCTAATGTAATTGTTCAAGTTATTAATGTAGGTAAAAATGGAGACGAAACCGTTGTATCTGCACACAGTAAAGAATTAAACAAATTAGGTTGGAAAGCAGGAAACAAAAACACCAGTGCTGTATACTTAACTGCATACTTATGCGGTAAGAAAGCTCTTGCAGCAGGTGTTGAATATGCTATTGCTGACATTGGTTTAAAATCCCCTATTAAAGGAGCTAAAGTATTTGCAGCAGTTAAAGGTGCAGCAGATGCAGGTTTAGAAGTTCCTTATGGTGAATCTATCGTACCTACTGAAGATAGAATCAACGGAGAACACATTGCAGAATATGCAGAAAGTTTAGATGATGATGAACTTAATAAAAAATTCTCTCAATATTTAGCAAGAGGTCTTCAACCTACTGATTTACCTCAACACTTTGAAGAGATTAAAAATAAAATTGATGAGGCTGAAGTATGAGCTTTAATATGGATGATTGGGAACCTAAAACAAAATTAGGTCAAGATGTTAAAGACGGTATCATTACTGATATTGACGAAATCTTTGAAAAAGGTCTCCCTATAATGGAATTAGAAATTGTTGATGCATTACTTCCTGACTTAGAAGAAGAAGTAATGGATGTAAACTTAGTTCAAAGAATGCACAAATCTGGTAGAAAAGTAAACTTTAGAGTAATCGTTGCTGTTGGTAATAAAAACGGTTACGTAGGTTTAGGACAAGGTAAAGCTAGAGAAGTAGGTCCTGCTATCAGAAAAGCAGTCGACAATGCTAAATATAACATTATTAAAGTAAGAAGAGGCTGTGGAGACTGGGGTTGTGTATGTGGAAGACAACACACAGTGCCATTTAAGGTAACCGGTAAAGCAAGCAGTGTAAAAGTAACCTTAAGACCTGCTCCTGCAGGTGTAGGACTTGCTATCGGTGATGTAGGTAAAACCATTCTCTCTCTTGCAGGTATTAAAGATGTATGGTCTCAAGCAAGTGGTCAAACCCAAACCACTGTAAACTTTGCTAACGCTGTCTTTGATGCTTTAAAAGAATCTTGTAAGATGAAAGCTTCTGAACAAGACCTTAAAAATATGGGAGTAATCCAATAAGCGGTGGTATCATGTATTTAGTTATTAGAGTAAGAGGTACTACTGGTGTTATTCAAGGCATTGCTAGTACTTTAGAAATGTTAAGACTTAATAGAATTAATCATGCTGTATTAGTTGAAGAAAACCCAAGTTACAAAGGTATGCTTCAAAAAGCAAAAGACTACATCACTTGGGGAGAAATCGATGCTGAAACTCTCACTGAAATTATTGCTAAAAGAGGAAGATTAGTTGGTGGAGCTCGTATCTCTGAAGAATACTTAGCTGAAAATACTGACTATTCCACTTTTGAAGAGTTAGCTAATGCATTAATCAACGGAGAACTCAAAGCTCAAGACATTAATATGAAACCTGTATTCCGTCTCCATCCACCTAGAAAAGGATACGAAGGAATCAGACATTCTGTTAAAGAAGGCGGATCCTTAGGTTACAGAGGAGAAGATATTAATAGTCTTGCAAAAAGAATGGCTTAAGGTGGATTAAATGATAAGAAAAACTAAAAAAATCAATAAGATGAGAGGTTCCAGATCTAACGGTGGAGGCTCTGTCAAAAGAAGAAGAGGAGCAGGTAACAAAGGTGGTAAAGGTAAAGCTGGAGCTGGAAAACACCACTGGTCTACCACTGTAATTGAAAACAGATATTACTTTGGTAAACACGGTTTCAAAAGACCTCAAAAAACCATCCACAAATCTTACCCTGTAAACTTAAACTTCTTAAATGATAAGGCTGAAGAATTCTTAGAAAAAGGAATCGCTGAACGTGATGAAGATGACATCATTGTTATTGATGTAACTGACTTAGGTTACAACAAAGTTTTAGCAACTGGTTCTCTCGACATGCCTTTAGTGATTAAATCTCCTGCATTCTCTGAGTCCGCTATCGAAAAGATCGAAGCAGCTGGTGGAGAAGCAGTAGAATTATTCTAAGTTAATAAAAGTTAGAAAATATTTTAATAGGCATTTTTTGTTTATTATTTTATTTTTCTATTTTTTAATTTTTCCAACTGTTAAAATAAGAAAATATTTTAATAGGCATTTTTTGTTTATTATTTTATTTTTCTATTTTTCATTTTTAGCATAATTTTATTTTCATTTAAGTTTTTATTATTTTATTTTTCTATTTTTTTTATTTTACAATTATTTATTATCTTTTTTTCACTAAAATTTTTTAATTTATGTATTATTAATCGAATACTTTATATTACATGAAAATTATAATTATTATTAATCTGAAATATTATAATATTACTAAATGTTTTATTATATACTAACATTATTTTGATGATATTTTAGATATATTTTAATTAAAATAATTGAATTGTTAATATAGTTAGAGTTTTGATTATTCTAGTTATTTTCAATGATTTGATTAGTTTTAATTAAATTTAAATTTATTATAAAAATTTTAATGAAATTCACGTGATTAATGGATGTTCAAAAGACATCATTACATGAATTTAGTAGATAATAATTTAACGGGGAAAAAATGTTTTTAGAAAATTTTAAACCAATATTTAAGTTACTCCCTGAAGTAAAGACTCCTATTCATAGGCAAGACTTTAAGGAAAAACTTAAATGGACAGCTATAGTTTTAGTTTTATATTACTTTTTAACTCTTATTCCATTGTATGGTTTAAGTCCAACTGCAGTCGACCAATTTGCTCAATTAAGAGCTGTTATGGCAGGTAGTTTTGGATCAATTCTTACTTTAGGTATTGGTCCTATTGTAACAGCGTCAATTGTATTGCAGCTTTTAGTCGGTGCAAAAATATTAAACTTAGATTTGACTCAACATGAACATAAGGCTATGTTTCAAAGTACTCAAAAATTATTAGCTATTATTTTCACTATATTTGAAGCAGGAGTTCTTGTATTTACAGGAAGTCTAGTTGCTATTGACCAATCATTTTATCCAATAATGCTATTGCAGCTTGTTATTGGTGCTGTAATGATTTTATATTTAGACGAAGTTGTATCCAAATGGGGATTCGGTAGTGGTGTAGGATTATTCATTGCTGCTGGTGTAGCTGAGACAATCATTGTAGGTACATTCAACTTCTTGCCAGCATCTGCTGCATCAACAACTGCTTCAGGTATTCTTCCTGCATTTATTCAATCAATAATTGGCGGAGCACCTAATTTCTCAATATTGATCCCATTGATTGCTACTATTATTGTATTCTTGATAGCAGTATATGGTGAAAGTATGAGAATTGAAATTCCTATTTCTCATGGTAGAGTTAGAGGACACGGTAGAATCAGAGGTTCTGTAGGTAAATACCCATTAAAATTCATTTATGCAAGTAACATGCCTGTAATTTTAACCAGTGCGCTTCTTGTAAACGTATCCCTTTTCGCTAGTTTATTCCAGAAATTAGGATTCCCTATATTTGGGGAAGTTTCTGGCGGAAGGCCTATCAGCGGACTTGCATTATGGTTATCCACACCTAACAGTATAAGCGTATTATTTACAAATCCTTTAAGAGTTATATTCTATGCTATTGTATTCTTAGCTTGTTGTGTACTCTTCTCATGGTTATGGGTTGAAATTAGTGGTTCATTAAGTGCTAAGGAAGTTGCAAAACAACTCTACAACTCTGGAATTCAAATCCCAGGTTTTAGAAGTAGTAAAAGACAACTTTATACAATCATGAAAAAATATATTCCAGCTCTTACAATTCTCGGTGGTTTGTTCGTAGGTATATTGGCGTTCATCGCTGACTTGACTGGCGCTTTAGGTGGAGGTACTGGTGTATTGCTTACTGTAGGTATTGTCTACAAGCTCTATGAGGAAATCGCTCAAGAACAACTTATGGAAATGAATCCAATGTTAAGAAGATTCTTTGGAAATGACTAGTTTTCATTGATATTTTCTTAATTCTCTATTATTTTTTAAGAGTTAATATTTTTTATTTTAAAATTATTTTGTCAATTGATTAATAAAATGATATTTTTGGGAGGAATTAAATGAAATTAGTAGTTTTAACTGGTATTCCAGGTTCTGGAAGTACAACTGTACTTAATAAAGCTTTAGAAGAAGTGGATTATCTTCATTTAAATTATGGAGATATCATGACTGAAATCGCTGTTGAAAAAGGTCTTGTTGAAAACAGAGATGAATTGAGAAAATTACCTGCTGAAACTCAAAAAGAGATTCAAAAAGATGCGGGAATTAGAATCAAGGAAAAATCTGAGACTGAAAATGTAATTGTGGATACTCACTGTACCATTAGCACTCCATCCGGTTTCTTACCTGGACTTCCTAAATGGGTATTAGAAGGATTAAATCCAGACTCCTTTATCTTGATTGAAGCATATCCTGAAGAAATTGCTTTTAGAAGATCCAATGACGAATCTAGACAAAGGGATGCTGAAAGTGCTGAAGAAATTCAATTGCATCAAGAAATGAACAGGGCAGCTTCAATGGCTTATGCTACTTTAACTGGAGCTACTGTAAAAATAGTTTATAATCATGATGATGAATTAGACTCAACCGTTGCAGGTTTAGTCGAATTTTTAAAATAATTTTTAAAATAAAAATAATATTTTTATTATTTTTTCTTTTTTAAATTATTTCACCATCATTTTATAAATATTTTAATCAGGCTAGTTTATAGTAGGATTATTAAATAAATATTTTTATTAGGCTAGTTTATAGTAGGATTATTAAATAAATATTTT
>CAMODR010000025.1 GCA_946611495.1 uncultured Methanobrevibacter sp.
CTGTTGTATAATTTGGTCCAAGGTGTTACTGTAATTGTAAAAGCCAGTTTTCCAACATCTTTGTAGTTGAATATGTTTTCCCCGACACGTTTTGCAAGTCTGTTCATGCTATAGTTTTCGGCCTTGTAATATCTTTCTTCAACTTCATTATAATTTATAGCTTGGAACAGTACGAAATCAAGCTGTTTTTCCTCAGCTATCTTGTATGTTTTTTCAAGGGCTTCAAGGTCTTCTAAAACATCATCTGAATCCATTAAATAGAGATATTTTCCTGTAGCAAGGTCCATTCCCTTGTTTGTTGCAACAGCATGTCCTCCATTTTCCTGAGTGATGACTGTGAATCTATCATCCTTTTCCGCATAGGAATTTAGGACTTCGAGAGTGTTGTCAGTAGATCCATCATTTATACAAATTATTTCAATATCTTCTAGGGTTTGATTAACAATACTATCCAGACAAGCTGCAAGATAGTTTTCAACATTATAAATAGGTATTACAACTGAAACTTTTACCATACACACACCTGCTTTGAAAATAAATAGGTTTGAAAATTAATTATGAAAATTTTTATAAAAATCACATTATATTCTTAATACTTTTTCAGTCTTTATGAAAAATTTCGCATATAATATTTTTATATTTATTAAAATTAATATTTAAAGTTTGAGAGTATTAAAACGGCAATTATACTCGTTGGTAAAAATAAGAAATAAAGTATATTGAAAATTAATTAATAAATAAAAAGATTTTTCGGTGATTTAAACATTTAGGAGTTATTAAGAAGTTCTTTTAGAGACTTGAATATTATTAGAAATTATATACTTTTTTTATTCAAAGTCAAAAGAACACTTAATGGTATCCTGTAACCTTGTTGATTAAAGGTATCTTATTTAACAGCAGCACAATCGCCCATGTGACTGTAGTAAGGCCGATAGTTAAAAATATGATCATAAGACATATCTGTGTACCTGTAAGTTCAAGTCCACTTACCATGACTTTAACCAGTCTAAGCAGTGTTGTATGCAATAAGTATACTCCATAGCTGGCTCTGCTTAATGATACATTGGCTTTATTGACAATATCCAATTCCAAAAATCTTCTAACATATGAAGAAATTCCTTCTTTGGCCTGATAGATATATCTAAATAAAACAAATACGGATCCTGCCTGAATAATTTGGAAAATTCCATAATCCATATAGCTTGCAAGAATTTCTGTTCTAGCTACAACATTGTTTTTTGTAAATTCTATCGGCAAGACAGAGCCATATCCCAGGATTTTAATAATTGTTGTTATTGCAAATAGAAACAATGCAATATATATTATTGTATTGACATTCAAATTAAAGTCTTTGACAAAGTCAGTGTTTGCCAAATAGTATCCAAATACCATATATCCTACTGGTGAAAGGATGAAAGTCAAGTCTATGAAATGTTTGATTCCAAATCCACGGCTTAATTGGTAAAATATGGAGCTTAATAAAAATATTAAAATAAAGTATTCCATCTCCTTTTTGCTAGCATGCTGGACAAATTTGTTGATAATTGGGAGTGCCAGATAAGCTCCCAGAATCATCCAGAAATACCAATTATATATAAGAGGTATATTGCCTAGGTATCCTCTTAAAATGCTGAAACCTGTACAATAATTAACCAATATGTATAATAATATTGCATATGGTATTAAATAGAAGATAAAAGGATAAATCAATCGGGTAAATCTTCTTTTAAAAAAATCACCAAGTTCAATTTCTCTATTTAAGAGGAGTGCACCGCTTAACATCAAAAACACAGGCACGCCAAAACGGCTTATCTCACTAAAGCAGATAATTCTGAAATGCATGATTTCAGGATCCGGCCATAATTGGAATATATGCAGCATTATGACAGATATGATTGCCAAGGCTCTGAGTGTGTCGTAATATTTAATTCTTTCTTTCACCATAGTAGCACATCTAAACTAGTTTTATTAAATATTAATTATAAAGGATATTTTTTAAAATTTTTATCTTAAATCGTAAAGTATATGAAAACTTAATGGTAACCCGTAAACTTGTTAATAAATGGTATCCTATTCAACAGCAATACAATCGCCCATGAAACAACAACAAGGCAAAAAGTGGTGAATATAATCACAAGACAGGTCATTGAGCCTGAAAATTTAGTTCCACTCACAATTACTTTAAAAGGTCTAAGCAGGGTGGTATGCAACAAGTATACTCCATAGCTGGCTCTGCTTAATGATACATTGGCTTTATTGACAATATCCAATTCCAAAAATCTTCTAACATATGAAGAAATTCCTTCTTTGGCCTGATAGATATATCTAAATAAAACAAATACGGATCCTGCCTGAATAATTTGGAAAATTCCATAATCCATATAGCTTGCAAGAATTTCTGTTCTAGCTACAACATTGTTTTTTGTAAATTCTATCGGCAAGACAGAGCCATATCCCAGGATTTTAATAATTGTTGTTATTGCAAATAGAAACAATGCAATATATATTATTGTATTGACATTCAAATTAAAGTCTTTGACAAAGTCAGTGTTTGCCAAATAGTATCCAAATACCATATATCCTACTGGTGAAAGGATGAAAGTCAAGTCTATGAAATGTTTGATTCCAAATCCACGGCTTAATTGGTAAAATATGGAGCTTAATAAAAATATTAAAATAAAGTATTCCATCTCCTTTTTGCTAGCATGCTGGACAAATTTGTTGATAATTGGGAGTGCCAGATAAGCTCCCAGAATCATCCAGAAATACCAATTATATATAAGAGGTATATTGCCTAGGTATCCTCTTAAAATGCTGAAACCTGTACAATAATTAACCAATATGTATAATAATATTGCATATGGTATTAAATAGAAGATAAAAGGATAAATCAATCGGGTAAATCTTCTTTTAAAAAAATCACCAAGTTCAATTTCTCTATTTAAGAGGAGTGCACCGCTTAACATCAAAAACACAGGCACGCCAAAACGGCTTATCTCACTAAAGCAGATAATTCTGAAATGCATGATTTCAGGATCCGGCCATAATTGGAATATATGCAGCATTATGACAGATATGATTGCCAAGGCTCTGAGTGTGTCGTAATATTTAATTCTTTCTTTCACCATAGTAGCACATCATTAAAAAAAACAAGTTCATTTATCTATATTTTTTCTTTAATTGTTTTAAATAGTTATCTATATTAATGATTATTTTTAATCCTTTAAATTAACTTCATAAGAAGTAATTCTACAATTGAAATTGTGATAACTACATAAAATTAATTAAATATAAAGTTAATAATAATAAAAAGAGCATTGCAAATTTAGTTTAATAAGAAGCATATTGTATAATCTAAGTTTGTATAACAAAAGGAATTTAGCATGTTGAAGTTCATATTTAAACAGTTATGATAATTATATACAATATTTATTAAATTACACGTGATTATAATGTTATTTTATATTTTAAAGGAAAAGGGAAACTTAAAGAAAGCTTATAAAATGCATAAGGCTTCTAAAAAGATCAAGCAATTGGACTTGTTTGATGAAAAATATTATCTGAAAAAATATCCTAGTGTGAGAAATGCAAGAATAAGTCCCCTTAATCATTATTTATACCATGGCTTTAAAGAGAAGAAGCAGCCTGGAAAATTATTTGACAATAATTTTTATTTGAAAAAATACAAGGATGTAAGAGAGTCTGGAGAAAATCCATTGGTTCACTATGTCCTGCATGGCAGAAAGGAAGGGCGAGAAGTTAATAACAAATATGATAAGATAAGAAAGGATTTGAAAAATAAAAACAAGATATTGGAATCATATAACAAGCTCTTCAACTATCTCTTTGTCTTCAATAATCTCGAAAGAAGAGGAACATTGAAAGACATGCAGGATGCCTGCAGTGAATTATTAAGATTCATAGATATGATATGCAGGAAGAATGATATCACATACTGGCTTGAAGCAGGTAATCTACTAGGATTTACTCGTCATGAAGGATATATTCCATGGGATGATGATTTGGATATCGCAATGATGAGAGAAGATTATGATAAGTTCTTAAGCATCATAGATGAGGAAATAAAAAATTATGGCCTGGATGACCATATAGAACTGAAACAATACAGGGTTAACTCAAAAGGCTTGGTAGTTGGATTCCTGCAAATATTCTATAAGATAGATGCTGATTCCATGGGCATTCTTGCGGGACTCGACGTATTCCCTTATGATTATATAAAAATAGAGGGCTGCGAATCTGCCGAAGAGGTCAAAGAGGAAATCACCCCTGCATTCGCTGATGTCTGCAAGGGCTTTGTTGCAAATGTCGAGGAAAAGAGATTAGATAAGGAGACTCTTTACAGTGAATACTTTGAAAGGTTAAATATCAGCTATTCCAAAGAGGATTATATTATTTCAGGAATGGATAATTTCTTCAGGAAGGCTCCAAAGGTTCATAAAACTGATGATATCTTTCCACTCGAAAAAATTAATTTTGATTCAGTTGAAACTTTCGCTCCAAATGACATACCAAAGTATCTTAGAGAGCATTTCAATGGAGACTATATGAAAATTCCTAAGAAAGTGCGATTCCATGACAAAAGAATGTATTATTTAATTGATACATATCCTGATTTGGATGAGATATACAAGGAGAATATTGAAAAATTAAATCACATAAGCATGAATGAAGATTTATGAAAATATTTAATTTTTCATTTTTATATTTTAACCAGTCTTTAATTGATTTTAATAAATAAACTTTTTTTATAATTTTTACTTTTTTTAAATATAATAGCAGTCCTTTTCCTTTTTGTATTTAATTAAAATTTCCATATGTAAACTCATTTTTAGTATAGTCTTTAACTAATTTTTAACATGTTTTACTTAAAAATAATTTATAATAAAATTAGGAATCAGCCATACTTCTAAAAATATATTTTTTTAAGTATACATGTTTACATATTGTAGTTTAAAAAAGTTTTTTATTTTTACTAAATAAAATAAAGATAAAAACTTTTAGAAGGGATTTTATGGTAAATTTCAAAGTTTCAGTACTGATTTCAACATATAATTCTGGGTATTATTTAAAATTAGCGGTTGATTCAATTTTAAATCAAACAATCGGATTTGAAAATATTGAACTTATCATTGCGGATGACAAATCCGATGATGATTATACAATTCGGCTTTTAGAGGAATATGAAAATAATTATTCCAATTGCAAGGTTTTTATTTTGGATGAACACACGGGTTTTCCAGGTAAACCCCGCAATGTGGCTTTTGAAAATGCAACCGGAGAATATGTTATATTTATGGATTCAGATGACACTTACTCTCTAGATGCTTTTGAAGTGATGTATGAAACGGCTGTAAGTGAAGATTATGATTTTGTCATAACCACCTTTAAAAGGATTCTTAGCAATAGAGTTGAATTCTATCAACACCCAGATTTTTTGAATCAAGAGGTTTATAGATTTAATTCAGTTGAAGATGATTTGAATCTGTTAAAATTGCAGCCCAGTCTATGGGCTCGATTAATAAAAAGGGATTTTTTAATTGAAAACAATATCACTTCTGTAGAAGGAGTGAATGCACAGGATCTGGAATTTGTAGTGCATACTCTTTTGTGTGCCACTAATTTTGTTTATCTTAGCAGGTTTCCAGCCTATAATTATAGCATACGCGATATGTTAAATGACAAATCTTCTATCCGCGATTATAAAGAAAAATTGTTAAAAGGACTGATAGATGGTTATTTTGCCACATATGATCTTTTAAGAAAATTTGACAAGGAGTCGTATTTTTCCATCTTTTTTCAAAGTCATATTTATTTTTATTTGGATATTATGAGCAAGAGTTCCATAATTGATCATGTTAAAATAGATTTAATTAAGGAATTCTCTCCAATTTTAAAAAAACAGTTTGAATTAAGTCCGAATTTTGCTAATAATTTATTCGCTTCAATTAAGGATGATTTGTTTACTGATAGTTATGAAGAACTTATTAAAAAACTCAATAAAAATCATAAAGCCATATTGGAAGCAGATTCCATTTATGAATTATTTTATAAAAATGAGAATTTCAATACGCTAAGATTCTGTAATTTTAATACTGATGAATATGAAATATGCTTTTCTCCTTTGCATAATAGGAGATTTTATTCAAGATGTTCCATAACAAATATTGATACAGACTTTGATGTTTATGAAATAATTGCTCTTAATGCAGTTTGTGGTGTAAAATCCAGCGAACAGATATTTTCAAACAGTTTTCCTATATATAAGATTACAGGGGATTTTTCTAAAGGAACTTTCATGGAAATCACATTCACGCTATGTGAGATATCTGAGGTTGAATTTAATTCGATTAAGGATAATAGAAATTTGAAAAGGAAAAATAAGAAATTAAGTAAGAAAAATAAAAAACTTAACAAAAAACTAAATTTTTATAATAACTTATTAGACACAAAACCTTACAGAATTGCAAAAATTTTTAGAAATTTTGCTAAAAAAATTAGGCATTTGAAGAGGGGGTTTTAGTTTATCCTATTTTAAAATAGAATAAAATTCATTCAATGCCTTTTTATTGTATTCTTCAAAGTCAACACCCATCACATGAACTTTTCCATCCATATAGTCCTGCATTCCCTGTAAAATTCCCTCTTCACTATTTTCAACTATGTGTCCATTGTATTCTCTCAGCATCTGCATGCCGCAGATGTCTGTTGCAATAACTGGAACTTCAAGAGCTTCGGCTTCCATAATTACCATCGGCCATCCTTCATATAATGAAGAAAGAATGAATAAATCACATCTCTTTAAAACCGGCATGGGATTGGACATTGATTTTATAATAGTGATATTTTCGCCATATTTCAGTTTATTTCTAAGGGATATGGTTTCTTCATAAAGCGGCCCATGTCCCCCTATAATTATAAGGTGGGCGTCGGGATAATCGTTGCAAAACCGATTAAAACTGTTTAGAAGACGTTTATGGCCTTTTTCTTTTGAAAAACGTCCTATTGTGATGAATTTTTTTGCCTTTAAGTTCAATACAGCATCAATATCTGAATATTTTGAAGTTATTACTGTATCTTTATCAATAATCAAGTCTTTTTCAGCATTTCTTTTTATATCATCATAGTTGCATAGATTATGAACTAGGGCAATGTTGTTTTTTGTTCCACTAATCTTGGAAGTGGGTTCAATTAAATCGGGTGATACGACAGCTACATGATTATAGTTGGAATAAGCTTCTTTTAATGCATAAGGGTTCTGATTTTGACGAGTATTCACCTCTAAAATCATATTGTTATGGACCCAAACAACGCTATTTACATTTGATGAGTTAAAAAACAATTGTTGATCTGGTCCATAGCCATCATAATCAATAATATTTTGGAAAATTTTTGATCCATATAATTTTCTGAATTTTCTTTCATACATTTTTTTAATGGTTTTTGCATGCTTTTTTTCACCATTGAAAAATTCATTCCGTGCCTCTTCTTCAAAATAATATGGGTCATTGTTCCTTATCAATGGGAAAAATTCAATATTTTCTGGGAATTTATCTAATATTTCCACATGATGATTTATAAAATATTCATCCCATTGCCTGTAGGATATGAAAAAATTATGCTTTTTTGTGTCAACATTGTTTATCAAACTCATTAGGGAAGATGTCAAACCATTTTTCCATAATCCTCCGGCATATATCAACACATTATTCTCATTGTTTTCTATTTTTTCTTCGATACAGACTTTTTTACCTTTAAAAACATGCCTGCATAAGTTTTTTACAGAATTTAGATTGTCATAAGTACAATATCTGTCCGTAAGGATTGAATTATCATACTCCTTCGGCTTGTTCAATTCTTTTATTAAATCTTCTATATCGGTTACTTTTGGAAATGGAAAATCATCCAGTGGAATATAAGTTCCACGATATTTCATATAATTTTCTTCATCATAGTTAAATAAAATGATTTTCCGAGAAGTATTTAAATAATCAAACAACACACTTGAATAATCGGTTATTAAGCAATCAGAGATATTTAAAATGTCATAACTGTCATAATTTCCAGGAAATGCTTTAATGTGTTTGTATTTTTTAAATTTTATCCGGATTTTCTCTTTTGGATGCAGTTTTAAAAACAGTATTTGGTCATCTTTGAGTTCATTATCTAGGATTTTTAGTATTTTTTTAAGTTTTTTGCTTGCAGTTTCCCTATATGTAGGCATATAAGCGAATATTTCATAACTTTCCAAATTCAACTTGGATTTTATATCATTTCTCCTTTCATTATCAAAAAATACGCTGTTTCTAGGATATCCTTCCATTAATATTTTTCCAGGATATATTTTTTCAATCATGTATGCATTGAGTATCTTCTCTTTTGCATAATCGCTTGGAAAAATCAGATAATCGGAATTTATGAGAGTATTCTGCATAAAGCCAAGTTCATGCTCTTTTTGTCTAAAGTCACGACCAACATGTTTCAATGGGCTGCCATTTAAAGTTTCAATGATTACCTGCCCATCTCTTTTTATGTAGTCTTTTCTAAAAATAGAATCGATGACGATATATTTTGCATGTTCCATGATCATCATTGATAATCTTGGATGAGTGATGATGTGAATGTCCAGTTTATAATTTTCTTTTAGACTTTCAATTTTTTTATAAGCTTTTTTCGTGGAGTAGACAACTATTTTGTATTTTTTATATTCTTTTGTTGAAAGTTCTTTGATGATTCTTAGAATATTGCTTTCCAATCCTCTTCCCTGTAGGCTTTCAATATAAATCAAATTTTTATAAATCGGGGCATGATAGTATATGTGGTATGAAATCCTTTCAACTATTTTCTTTTTCAAAATTATATAATAATCACTATTTTTGTTCAATAGTTTCATAGAATTTCCTCAAATAGAAAAAGATTAATTTAATATTTTTAAATTTTTATATTTCAATAAGATTAAATTTTTAATTTAAGAAGGTTCCCATTCTATGTGAATATCAATAATTTCTCCATTTTTTACTTTACTCATTTCATAAGCAAAATATTTTGTAAGCGTCATATATTTTGTTTCAGTATCAAAAATGACAGTATCATTTACAATAAGTTTAGTAAAAATTACATCAACTATTATTTTATGACCATATCTGTTAAAATATTCTGTTCCTCTAATATATATTTTTAATATTCCATCATTTATACATTTAATTTTCAAATCTAGTATGCCTTTTTTACTTTCTATTACCCAACCCGAGCCTTCTTTGGTTTTGAACCAATCTGGTGATTCAATAGATGCTTTTTGATCAGAACATTCTAAAATAATCAAGTTATTATCTTTATTTCCATAATTCTTTATATCTACTCTTCCAATTATGTATTTTACAAAAATATCTAAATTTTCTAAATTATCTTTAAAAAATTCATGCTCCTTTATTTCTTCAATTGCTTTGTTTTTAGGCTGCATATTATTTCACCATTAAATTATGGATATTCTGATAGGTTTTAATATCATTTTTTTAAAAATTTATCTAATAATTTTCAATGTTTTAATAATTTTTTGGTTTTATCTGTTATTTTCACTATTTTTCTAGATTTAAATTCATCCAGTTTTTTATTTAGTTTTTTATTCTTCTTATTTAATTTTAAGATTTTATTTTCTAACTTAAATTCCCTTTTATTCATAGGGTCTATTGTAAATTTTGCTTCAAAATAACTGGCATTTTTAAAAT
>CAMODR010000026.1 GCA_946611495.1 uncultured Methanobrevibacter sp.
ATAAGAAATAGCTAAAAAATAGAATAAAAAACTAATTTTCCATATTTTCTTTAATAGTGTCCTTAATTTCACAAGCCTTGCAAACCTTACCAGAAGTAGGCTCACCACACCGTTCACACTCATTTAAAACTGTACGAACGTTTTCAACATCCAATATCTGTTTAAAAGACTCCATCACATTTGCTTTTGTACCTGGATGCTTAGATTCAGTATTATTAAGAAATTCCTTTATCTTAGCACGTAATGAAAGATTTGAATAAGGACATTCGGCCAAATGAATCTCAATTCCATTCATTACAGCCCACATACCAACTTCCTTTTCAGGAGTGTTCCATAAAGGCTTGATTCTTGGAACCAACTTTTCATGAATCTGATCAAGCTCAGGACCAAACTTAGAGAATTTAACAGTATCTCCTCTTGAAAAGCTCATTAAAAATGACTGTATTTCATCATCAAGATTATGTCCAGTTGCTATCTTATCAGCACCTATCTCATAAGCAGTTTTATTTAAAATATTCCGCCTAAAGACACCACAAGGAATACAAGCGCTTTTAAAATAAGAATAAATATCATCTAATGCAAAGCCCTCCTCATCCTTAAATGACTTTTGAATGAGAGGAATATCTAAAAGCTCTGCATTGTTTACTGCAGCATCGATTCCATGTTGGCGATATCCTTCGATTCCCTCATCAACAGAAATAGCAACAAGTTCAAAATCAAAACCGCATACATCATGATAATATTTGAGAGCATGTAGAGTTAAAACACTATCCTTACCACCAGATAAGGCAATAGCTATCTTTTCACCTTCTTTAATCAATTGATACTCATTGATTAAGTCAGTTATTCGAGAAAAAATCTTTTCATTAAATTCGTCTTTGTTTAAACTCATAATACCACAAATATCAAGATAAGTCAAAATAATATAAAAAAATAATTCATTACTAAATTTTATATCTAAACAAATATAAAATATTTAGTATGATAACTGCAGATTTTTGTATATTGCCTATGGGCATAGATGGAACCGAAATCGGAGAATACGTAACTAAAGCTGTTGAAATAATTGATGCGTCTGGATTAACTTATCAATTGACTGCTATGGGCACACAAATCGAAACTGATGACTTAAAAACATTATATGATCTTTGTGCAGAAGTTCAAGAAGCAATCTTTGAGATGGGCTCAGGCAGAGTGTATAGCGTATTAAAAATTGATGACAGAAGAGACAGAGAAAACAGAACTCTTGAAGCTAAAATAAAAACTGTCCAAGACCAAATGGAAGAAAATAGAAAATAATTTTAAACTAAAAAACAGCCAAAAAAATAAAAATCAAATTAAAAAAAGTAAAAATAACAATAAGAAACAGAAAATAAAAAAAGCAATTAGAATAGAAAGGAAATAAATTATCCTTTAAATTCTTTAATTGTTTTTATGATTAAGTCCAAGTCTTCTTTAGTAAGTTTAGCATGAACAGGCAATGATAAAACGTCTTCAACTATCTTATCAGTTACTGGAAGACTTTGATCATATCCCATATTTGTGTATAAGACTTGATTATAAAGTGGAATTGGATAATAAATACCATTACCAATGCCATTTTCTAATAAGTATTCAGATAATGCATCTCTTTTTCCATCTTTAACCTTAATTGTGTATTGATGGTAAACATGTTTATATCCTTCCTTGACTACAGGAGTTTCAACCAAATCACAATCAGCTAAACCTTCATTTAAGTATTTAGCATTTTCAATTCTTTTATCATTAAAGGAATCTATTTTTTTAAGTTGTTCTAAACCGATAGCAGCTCCAATATCAGTCATTCTAAAGTTATATCCTAAAACATCATGATGATATTTAGTTGGAGAACCATGAGCCCTATAGATTTTAGCGTTTTCTGCAAATTCCTCATTGTTAGTGGTGATCATTCCACCTTCACTTGTAGTCATGTTTTTGGTCGGATAAAAACTAAAGCAAGCCATATCACCTAAATTACCGACTTTCTTACCATTATATTCTGCACCATGAGCTTGAGCAGCATCTTCAATAACAATCAAGTCATGTTCCTTAGCAATTTTCATTATTGGATCCATGTCTGCAGCTTGACCATATAACTGAACAGGCATTATTGCTTTTGTCTTTTCTGTAATTGCTTCTTCTATTTTGGAAGGGTCTATTGTAAATGTGTCTTCATCAATATCAACAAAAACAGGTCTTGCGCCAGTATATAAAATAGAGTTACCTGTAGCTGCAAAAGTGAATGGTGTTGTGATTACCTCATCACCTTCTCCAATTCCAGCAGCAAGCAATGCCACATGCAATGCAGAAGTTCCAGAATTAGTTGCAATTCCATATTTTGCACCAACAAAATCAGCAAATTCCTTTTCAAACTCAATTACCTTAGGCCCTTGAGCAATCATTCCTGATTTCATTACTTCAACCACTGCATTAATTTCTTCTTCTTCAATAATAGGACTAGCTATTGAAACTTTAATATCTGCCATATTCTCACCTAAAGAACATAATAAACATAATAAAATTATATTAAATAAAACTTATAGATATAAAATAATATGTAATTTTTTATTTAATTAAAAAAATTGAATTATTTTAAAAAATTTCTTATGATTAAATATTACTCTTTAATCTTATATTAGTTTTATTATATCTTAAAAAAATAAAATAAAAAATGAACAAAACATATAAGATTTGAATAAAAAATTAATTGAAATATAATTAAAATATAATAGAAGATTTAATAATTGCTGATTAAAAAAAACATCATAATTAAAGACTATAATAACTTAAGAGAGAGGCAGATAAAATGGAGTATCCGGATAATTTTCCAAAAGAAGAATTGAAAACATATAGCGAAGATGAATTGAAAGTGATAGAAGAGGGAAAAGTAAAGATCAAGTTCCCCGATTTTGATAAAGTCTCATCTGATGCTCCTGTATTTTACAATCCAAGAATGGAATTCAATAGAGACACCTCAATCTTAGCCCTTCAAGCTTATCAAAAGGAAGTGGATAGGGAAATTAATGTCTGTGACCTTTTTGGCGGAAGCGGAATAAGAGGAATTCGATACAAAAAGGAAATTGATGGAATAGGTGAAGTCTCTGTAAATGATATCAGCCAACTTGCAAATGAGTTCACTAGAATTAATGCAGAACTCAACGACGTTGAAGTGAATATTCATCAAAAGGAAGCCAATATCGAACTTAGAACCAATATGGGACTCTTTGATGTAATTGACATTGACCCATTTGGAACACCTTCACCATTTGTAGACTCTGCAGCTTATAACCTAAAAAGAGATTCTCTCCTCTGTTTAACTGCAACTGACACCTCCTGCTTATCTGGAACATATAAAGAGCCATGCATTAGAAAATACAATGCAAAACCTTATAAAAGCGAATATTACCATGAAAACGGAATAAGGATTCTTATCGGGTTTGCAGCTTTAACATTAGCCAAATACCAAAAGCATATTGAAGTGAAGTTATCCCATAGCAGCGAACACTATATGAGAGTGTATTTAAAAGTAATTAAGGGGTCAAAGGCAACAGATGAATCATTAAAGAACATAGGTTACATCAGCCATTGTAAAAACTGCCTATACAGAACAGAATCCCATGGACTTGCAACAAGCGTTCCAGAAGTCTGTCCAGAATGCGGTGAGAAGCTAATCCATGCAGGACCTCTCTGGTTAGGTCCAGTGCAAAATAAGGAGTTTATTGAATCTATGATTGAAATATCAGAAGATAAGGAACTTAACACTAAGAAAAAGGTATTGAAATTATTAAATTCCTGTAAAGAAGAAGCTGATGCACCAGCCACATTCTATGACATTCATAAGGTATGCAGATCATTGAAAATAAGTGCTCCAAAATTAGATTTGGTCTTTGATAAGCTTAAGGAAAATGGTTTTTATGCTGTAAAAACACATTACAGTCCTTTAGGAATAAAAACTGATGCAAGCAATATTGAATTGATAAATATAGTTAAGGAACTTGCTGAAGAGATTGAAAATTAAATTAAAAAGAAAAAACAGAATTATTTGAATAATAGATGTCAATGAGAAAAGTGAAAACAAAAGAAAAACTAGGTTAACTAAGTTAAATTGTTCAGAAAAATAGACAATATTATTGAAATTAAAACAAAATTAATATAAAAAATTAGAGAGATAATAAGTGAAAAAAACAATTATATTAACTAAATTAAGAATTAAAAAAATAAAAAATTAAGTTAATTAAAATTGTTGTATTGATTAAATAACATTAAATTAATATAATATTTTTATTCTGCTTAATAAAAACTATTAAAACAATAATTAAAAAATAAAAAATAAAATAGATTATAAAATATCAATAAAATATTTAAATAATAAGATAAAAATAGTAATTATCTAAATATAGATAAAAATAAAAGAAATCAAGTAAAATATATAAATAATAAAAATCAAAATTATAATTAATCAAGTAAATTATTATAGCATTTATAATAATTAATGTACTTTATAATAACTAACAATTTTTAAGAGTGAGATTATGTGTGCAAAAGTTAACGATGATATTATACAATTAGATGAAACTGATATTAGTATACTAAAAATCATAAACGAAGATGTTAGAATCTCATATAGACAAATATCCCGTGATTTAGGAATCTCAGTCGGTACTGTACACAATCGTATTGACAAGATGCTTAAAACTGGCGTTATAGAAAAATTTGCACCAGTATTGAATCATAAGAAATTAGGCTATGCACTTACAAGCATTATTGGGGTTAATGTTAAAGGTCAGGAATTAGAAGAATGGGAACAAAAAATTTCTGAAAATAAGAATGTTGTAGGTCTTTATGATGTTACTGGCCAATATGATGCTATCGTAATAGCTAAATTCAGGGACACTGATGAGTTAGATACATTCCTCAAAGAATTGCTTAAGACAGGATGTATAGAAAAAACAATCACTCAGACTGTTCTTAACATTGTAAAAGAAGATGTAGGATCTGCAGATATCCTTTAATCTTTTTTCTACATTTATTAATCTTACTTCTTTTTTTCTTTTTTTACAACATTAACTACTTTTATCTCATTTTAACTAAAAACTCAAACTAATTTTAAAAAAAACCTCTAAGAAAAATATCAACACTTTATCTCATTTTAACTAAAAACTCAAACTAATTTTAAAAAAAACCTCTAAGAAAATATTAACACTTTTATCTCATAAACTCCCACCCCAATGCTAATTTTTAATAGAGTTAAAATAATTTAAAAAATGGAAAATATTGCTAAATAATAATACTTAAATAGACAGATGTAATAATCTAAACTAAAAATATATAAAATATTTAGACAAATATATAAAAGTGTATAGTTTATAATAGAAAATTATATTAAAGATATTAGTAAAAAATATATAAACATACAAAAGATTTTAAAGAAATTTTATAAATTTTTAATATAACATAGCAATAATTAGAAATTTATAGAAAAATTAATTTTATTTTTATTTTTAAAAAAATTTTATAAGAAGGTAAACAAAAATGGTAGTTTGTCTCCCAGACACACAAGATGATGCACCCCGTATACCTATTCACTTAAGTAGAGTAGGTGTAACAGGTGTTAAGAAGCTTTTAACTCTTAAAAGAAAAGAAAAAAGACCAATCATATTATTACCTACATTTGATGCTTTTGTGGATTTACCAAGCAATCAAAAAGGTACTCATATGTCTAGAACTCCTGAAGCTATCAGTGAAGTAGTAGAAGAAGTTGCTCAAAGTTCAACTAAAGGTGTAGAATCCCTTTGTGCAGACATTGTAACAAGGATGCTTGAAAAGCATGAATACGCTAAACGTGTTGAAGTTAACATGACTAGTGACTATATGTTTATGAAAGACTCTCCTGTTACAGACAACAGATCCCAAGAAATGGGAAAATTAATAGCTAAAGCAGTTGCTATTCGTGACGATGATGGAAGCATCAGCATTCGTAAAAGCATTGGTGCAGAAGTTATTGGAATGACTGTCTGTCCATGTGCACAAGAATCTGTAAGGGAAGTTGACAAGAACAACTTACTAGAATTTTTAGATGAAGAAACATGCGAAAAAGTATTAAACACTGTTACTTTCGCTTCTCACAACCAAAGAGGAGTAGGAACCATTTTAATAGAAGTTCCTGAAGACGAATACATTAATGGTGAAAAGCTTATTGAAATCATTGAATCCTCAATGAGTTCTCCAGTTTCAGAACTTTTAAAACGTCCTGATGAAAATGCAGTAGTTATGAATGCTCACAAGAATCCTGTTTTCGTAGAAGATTGTGTCAGAACAATGAATGAAAAGATCGTTGAAGAATTTTCATACTTGCCTGATGACACATTAATCACTACAAGACAAGAGAATCAAGAAAGTATTCACAGACATAATGCTTATGCTGAAAAAGTTTCTACTTTAGGTTCCCTAAAAGAGGAACTTAATTTAAATTAAGTTTTGAAAAAAACTTGATTTAAAATTTTATTTTTTCTTTTACATGCAAATATTGCTTATTTGCTTTTATTAACTTATAAAAATAAGACTATTTTTACTATTTTATAGACTTAGTTTACAAAAGGTCTATAAAACCATTTTTACTATTTTTACTCTTTTATAAAGTTGATGGTAAAAAGTATGTCTTTAGGGTTTCTAAGGAAAAGGGAACTCCAGAGGATTGGAAATACTGTTATGATGAATTGATGAAATTCAATGCAAACAATAACATAGTCCCTATTGCAGATGCAATATAAAATCGTTTTTAGGAAAAATTCTTTTTTCCTATTTTCTTTTTTTAAACCTTTTTTTGAGAAAATTAATGAAAATATACACAATTTACTCTTTTTAAAAATTAATTTAACATATCTAAATAAGAAATAAATCTTAAATTAAACTTTTTTTAGTAAAATACTAATTTTTTATCCGAATTTTACAATTTAAAGATGTAAGTAAGCACTTGCATTCGAAAATATTTATATATACAGTTTAATAAAATAAAATTAGTGAAATAATTACAATAAAAAAAGAGGAGGCATATCATGATAAATATTTTTGTTATAGGTACAATATTAACTACAATTACAATAGGAGTAGCTTATCTTAATTATAAAATAGCAAATTCCGAAGAGTTTAAAATCTTTAATGAAATACCAATCGAAAATAATAATAACCTACTCTATTGTGAAAAATGGTAAAAAACCATTTTTACTTTTTTTTAAAAAAAAATATTTTCTTTTTAATTTAATTATTTGAAATTAAATCTTATTTAATACATTTACAAATAAAAACTTATTTTAAATAAAATACCTGAAATCAAATCTTAATTAATAAAAATACAAAATAAAAACTTTTTTCAAATAAAATATCTGAAATAAAACCCCATTAAATTAAAAATACAAAATAAAAACTTTTTTTAAATAAAATATCGGAAATAAAATCTTATTATCTGAAAGCATTATTTTAAAAATAGTGATAAAAAAGAATTAAATTAATTATAATTTAATCCTTAGCCCATCTTTTTAATTGAGGAAATACTTCATTCATCATCTTTAAAGCTTCCTCTTTATTCATGTCTGGATGAACTTCTACCATTTTTTCACTACAGAAATTAATCATATCTTCCATGGACATATCAGAAGTAAATTCACCATCCTTAAAGCAGTATATGCAGTAATCTTCATTTTTAGATCCATCTGCATTTGTTCCATAAAGCTCTTCAGTCATAGGCATAGCACAAGATTGGCAAAACTTTTGATTTTCAAAATTTTCCATAAGTATCACATCCTTAATGTTAATCTAATATTTAACCCGTAAATACATATACTTTTGGAATAGCAACAAAACCATCCATTAATTCATATTATTTTTAATCACCTTTCAATTACTAATTTTAAACAATAATTTTCTATAAAAAAAGAATTTCCATTTATTTTGTAAAATTTATATACTATCTAAATTAAAAATAAGTATATATTTTTTTAAATAATAGAAAAGAAGACCAAAAAATAATTAAAAAAATTCTATTATTAAATTAATATAATTCGTTTTATATTAATCAATCATAATTAAAAAGAAAGAGATTAAAGTGATTTTATGTCAGATATATTACTAAAGACTACAGGACAAATTATAGGATACTTTAATGCATATAAAGGTTCAAGACCAGCATTTCATGGAGAACATGTTGTCATTGTAAGAGGAATCAGCCGTGACAAAATAGAAATTGAAAATATGGAATCTAAATTAGCAGAGTTAGAAGATTTACTCAAAGCTAGAGAAGTTGATGTCTTATCTGATGCTGGAAAAAACTTTGTGGAAAAAGTAGATTCTTATATTAGGGAAGATGGAGAATCTGTTGACACCGCACCAGATAGTGGCGGATTGCTTAGAATGAAGGAACAGTTAGAAACTATGGGACTACATGTAGAATACAAACTATTCCTAATGCCTAATGTAGGAGCATTTGTAGCAATTTGGAAAGACAAATCAGGATTCGGACCATTATATGTTGAAGTTACTGCAAGTGAAAGAGAAGAAATTGATAATTAAACCTAAAATAACTCAATTTTAACTTCTTGTTAATTTAAATCATAAATAAAGAATTGGTGGAAAATGTCTAATTTATCTAATATTAATTTTAAAAATCTTAATCGTGATGACTTAATAAAAATTTTAGAATGTGAAAAAGAAGACATAATTAAAATAATGTCTCTAGCAAGCTCTAAAAGAGAAAACAATTATGTCACATATTCTAAAAATGTCTTCATACCATTAACAAAAGTATGCAAAAATGATTGTGGATACTGTGCATTTAAACAGGACCCTAACGATCCAGATGCGATAATACTGTTAGATAAAGAAGAAGTCTTATCCACCTTAAAAGAAGCTGAAAAATATGGATGCAAGGAAGCATTATTCACTATGGGCGAAGATGCTGACGAAGAGGAAGCGGTTAAAGAAAGATTAGAGAAATTAGGATTTTCCAATATGACAGATTATATTTATGATATCTGTAAAACCACTGTAGAAGAAACCGAACTCTTGCCTCACACTAATGCTGGAAACTTTTCTTTTGAAGCAATGCAAAAATTAAAGGAATATAATGTATCTATGGGATTGATGTTAGAAACAAGTTCCTCCCGCCTTATGGAAACCATTGCACATAGGAAAAGTCCTGGAAAAGATCCAAAAATCCGTATTGAAACTATAGAAAATGCTGGAAAACTGAATATTCCTTACACTACAGGAATCTTAATTGGAATTGGAGAGACAAAAGAAGAAATAGCTGATTCCCTTTTAAAAATTAAGGAAATCAGTGATAAATATGGTCATATCCAAGAAGTGATTATTCAAAACTTTACACCTAGCCCAGGAATAGAAATGGAAGACTACCCAGAGCCTAGCCTTTTAGATATGGTTCGTACAGTTTCAGCAGCACAACTATTATTTGATGAAGACATATCCGTCCAGGTCCCACCAAATCTAAACTATGAAACAAGTCAGATATTCCTTCTTTGCGGTACTGACGATTGGGGAGGAGTTTCACCATTAAG
>CAMODR010000027.1 GCA_946611495.1 uncultured Methanobrevibacter sp.
TAATAATAGGTATTTAATCTAATAAGTAAAAATAATCTACTTAAATAATTATTTGAGTATTTATGAGAAAAAATTGTCTGTTAATAGTTAAATGAGATTTAATTTTTAACAGGACTTTCTCTTAATTTTATGTATTCATTTAAGGATTCTCTAGTGGTTCCAACAAGGATTCTGTATTTTTCAAATTCACCATTTTTGAGAACCTTTTCTATTTTTCCTCTTGCAACGACTTCCTCACCGTCTACGACTTCTCCTGCATAGGTGTGGGTTAGGGAAGCAAGCTCTGTAATTTCAATGTCTGGGCCTTCAAGTATCTCGACGTTTTCTATTGTATATACTGCAGGATTGTCAAAAGCTCCTAATGCGCTCTTTATTGTACAGTTTACTTTCGCAAATCCTTCTGGTTCGTATACGGTATCTCCCCAGGTTCCTTCAATCTCATCATAGTTTCTAGTAGCTAGTATGTCGAATAAGGTTTCTCTAATTAATCCTCTATTGCTTTTACGTTCTTCATACCAAGCGAATTCTTCTTTTGTTAGGGAGTCGTCTTTTATTCTCTTATCATATACAAAGTCCCAGAAATCATCATTGATTCTGTTGAGTGTGATTGACTTGTCTAATTCGTCAATGAAAACAGCTTTATCTTTGTTATCCTTGTATGCTTTGATTGCATTTCTATGGTTTTCAAGACCATAGACTACAAAGTCAAGATCAGAAGTTCCTGCCTTTTGAAGTCCTGGCAAGATTGATCCTGAGATTCCAAGGTCATCATAGCTGATATCTGCTACATAATGGAAAAAGTCTGATAAGTCAAATAATTTGCTTAAGAGTTCTTCTTTATAGTCAAGTTCTTCACCATTTGCCACTTTAGTGTTGATTTCGTCATAATAGGTTTCTCTAAGTCCTTTCAATCTTTCTTCTGGCTTGATGATTCTTTCAACCTTATCTATAGGAACTCCCATCATTTCAACGTTTGTAACATCACAGAAGTATAAGTAATCTGGGTGATTTTCCCTTAAGTATGCATAAGCTTCTTCAGATCCCACTTTGGAATATCTGATTCCATCCTTTTCCCTGTCTCCGTTTTCATCTGGAATGTATCTTAAAAAGCAGATAATCCTATCTTCAGGGTGAATGTAATTGGTTGAAGCAAATAATAATCCATCTGTACTTATAATAAAGTCTCTTGTCCTAACAGTTTTTTTTGATTTATTCATCATATCCCTCTAATATCACGTTATACTGTTTCTCTCATAACATTTCTATAATATTCTTTGACTTGGATAGTTAATTAAATTTATGGTTATTGTTCAAATTCATAATAAAAAGTTGGTTAAATATTATAATAAATGATTATGTGGTTGTTTATAATAATGATTCATAATATATGGAAAAGCTGATGCAATATGCCCTAGAGAATAACAATGCAGATAAAATAAGATTTTTTAGGATATATTTATAAATTTAAAATATTCCTAATGGCTAATTTTTTAAAAATAATAGAAAATCCCCATCATTTTCCTTTATCGAAAAATCTCGAAAAATCTGTTCATTTTTTAGGAAATCTTTATTTTTTTTACAAAAAATCTCATTATTTTTGTTCCTATAATAAGAACTTTATTTTTATAAATAGTAACCGTTAAATAAGCTAAAATGAGATTTCCAATTGTAGGTGAAAATTTTCAAACTACATTTAATTGAAATTTAAGAGGTAAAAAAAATGAAAAATGAGTACAAAATTGCAATTATTGCGATTATATTAATTATTATAGGAGGGACTATACTATCCTCTGGGTCTGGAGGATCTGAAAGAATTGATATAGTAGGGTCCACATCTGTACAACCTGTAGCTGAAAAACTTGTAGAGGAATATAAAATTAACCATCCTGATGCAAATATCAATGTTCAAGGTGGAGGTTCTAGTGTTGGTATAAAGAGTGTTCAAGATGGAAGTGCGGATATTGGCACTAGTTCAAAAGATTTAGACGATAATGAAAAACAAGACTTAAAAGAATATGAACTTGGTAAGGATGGAATTGTTTTAGCGGTTAACGTAAATAATGATGTGTCCGACTTAACAAAAGATCAATTAAAAGATATTTTCTCAGGAAAAATTACTAACTGGAAAGAGGTAGGTGGAAATGATGCTGAAATTCATGTTGTAAGTCGTGAAGCAGGATCCGGTACTTTAGATGCATTTGAAAGTATAGTGATGGGTGAGACAAAAATTAAAAGTGATGCAATTGTTCAAAGTTCTACTGAGGCTGTAAAACAATCTGTTAAGCAAGATGAAAATGCAATAGGTTTTGTTTCTTTTGCACATATGTCAGATGACGTGAAATCCTTAAGTGTTGAGGGAATAGCTCCAAGTAGTGAAAGTATTGCAGATGGTTCTTATGAATTGCAAAGGCCCTTTTTATTCCTAGTTAAAGGGGAGCCTTCAGGTGATTTAAAAGAATTTATTGATTGGGTAAATGGTTCAGAAGCTAGAAAAGTTTTAGATGGAGAAAAAATTGTCAAATCAAATAAATAATTCATGGGATATGATTTAAAGGATTAATATAATAAATAATCAATTTATTATATTTTTTTCTTTTTTTAATTTGTATTATGGAGATTTACTATGACTAAAATTGCAGCTGAAGCATTAATAGAGAAATCTTTGTTTATTCTAGCATTGTTCTCTTGTTTCGTGATTCTGATAATATTATGCTTTATATTTTTTGAAGGGTTTCCAGCAATTCAAGAATATGGGTTTTTCAAATTTCTATTTGGAACAATATGGTCTCCAAATGATGGTCAATTTGGAGTGTTTGATATGATTATAGGATCTCTATATGTCACATTCATTGCACTTATAATAGCAATTCCTTTATCCATTTCATGTGCCACATTCATGGCAGAGGTTGCAAGTAATAAAGTTAGAAACTTTTTAAAGCCAGTTGTTCAAACATTATCTGGAATTCCTTCTGTTGTTTATGGATTTTTTGGCTTAATTATCCTAGTTCCATTTGTAAGGTCCCAATTTGGGGGAACCGGTTTCAGCATATTTACTGCGGCAATTATATTATCCATCATGATTTTGCCAACAATTATCTCAGTTTCTTATGATTCATTAAGATCAGTTCCACAAGATTACAAAGAAGCTTCCTTAGGTTTAGGAGCAACAAACTGGCAGACTATTCGCAGAGTAGTCTTTCCATCAGCGCTACCTGGAATTATCACTGCAATTATTTTAGGAATGAGTAGGGCTGTTGGCGAAACATTGGCAGTGATTATGGTGGTAGGTAATGTTGCAAAAATGCCATCATCAATTTTTAGTCCAGCACGGACTTTAACTTCAAATATTGCATTAGAAATGAGTTATGCAACCGGTATTCACTATAATGCATTGTTTGCCACAGCAGTTGTGTTATTCATGCTCATAATGTTATTGTTGGTTGTTGCGAATTATGTTCAAAGGAAATATAGTATAGATATTGGTGGAGGAACCTTATGAATCCTAGGGGAGGTATAAAAAAATGAATTTTAACTTTATATCTGCAAGAACATCTCAAAAGATAATGAATTCCATATTTGTACTTTCAGGAATATTAACTTTAGCCATATTAGCAATTATTTTAGCGGATATTTTGATTAAAGGACTTCCAGTAATAAATATGGAATTTATTTTTGGCCAAGTAGAAAATCAAGGCGAATCTGGTGGGATATTTCCAATAATCATATCCAGTTTATATGTAACATTAGTTTCAATTCTAATAGCTACTCCATTAGGTGTAGGTGCAGCTATTTATATGGTAGAATATGCAAGTAATGAGAAATTAACCAATATAATACGTTTTGGAGCAGAAACATTAGCTTCTATTCCATCAATTGTATTTGGGTTATTTGGATTATCATTTTTTGTAATATTTTTAAATTTAGGATGGTCCATTTTTTCAGCCAGTTTAGTTTTAGCTATTATGGCTATTCCAACAATATTTCAAGTTGCAGAAGTCTCTTTAAGTTCTGTACCAAGCATATATAAGGAAGGAAGTTATGGATTAGGGGCTACAAAATGGCAAACTATTTATAAAGTCATTATACCTGCAGCTCTTCCTGGAATTGTTACTGGAGTTATATTAGGGATGACAAGATCTATTTCTGAAGCTGCTGCAGTAATGTATGCTGTGGGATCATCTATTATAATGCCAATTTCTATATTTGACCCTGGCAGGCCATTGCCACTTCATTTGTATGTTTTAGCAACTGAAGGAATTTCTTTGCCTAATGCATTTGGAACTGCAGCGGTCCTTGTAATTATAGTATTGGTTATTACATTTTTAACTAATTATTTCACAGAGAAGTATCAGAATAAAATGATGGGAAAATAAGTAAAGTTAAGAGGTTTAATTATGTATAAGATTATTGCTAAGCATTTAAATACTTATTTTGGGGATGCACATATTCTTAAGGATATAAATTTTAAAGTGGCTGAAAACACAGTTACAGCATTAATTGGTCCATCAGGTTGTGGAAAATCAACTTTTTTAAGGTCGATTAATAGAATGAATGATTTAATACCTACATTTAAACGTGAGGGAACTCTTCTCCTAGATGAGGAAGATATTTACTCACCTGAAATGGATGTTGTAAATTTAAGAAGAAAAGTAGGAATGGTTTTTCAGAAACCTAACCCTTTTCCAAAATCCATTTTTGATAATGTTTCTTACGGCTTGAAGATTCATGGCATAGACGATGAAGGTTTTATAGAACAGAGAGTTGAAGAAAGTTTAAAATCAGCGGCTATTTGGGATGAAGTAAAAGATAAGCTTGATCAGTCTGCTATGAGTCTATCTGGAGGCCAACAACAAAGATTATGTATTGCAAGGACAATAGCTAATAATCCAGAGGTTATTTTAATGGATGAGCCTTGTTCTGCACTAGACCCAATTTCAACATTAAAAATTGAAGATTTGATTCATAAACTTAAAAAAGATTATACAATCATTATTGTAACACATAATATGCAACAGGCTTCAAGAGTTTCAGATTACACATCCTTTTTCTTGAATGGGGAGATTATTGAAAGTGATGAAACTGAACGATTGTTTGTAAGTCCTAAAGAACAAAAAACAGAAGAATATATAACTGGAAGGTTCGGATAATAGATTAAATTAGGGAGAAAAAATTATGGATGAGAAATTTCCAAGTGTCACATTTCAAAATAGGATGAATAGTATTAAAGAAGATTATAAGGAATTAGGAAATTTAGCTATTAAATTAAATGGGTCGGTTGTAAAATTACTTGAAAAGTATGATGAATCCATTTATGACGATATTGAAAAATGTTCTAATATTATAGATATTAAAACTATTGATTTAGAAAGGGAATGCATTAGATTTCTGGCTACAGAACAACCTTTAGCTAAAGATTTGATGTTTATTGAATCAACTCTAAGGGTAATAAGTCATTTTAAAAGGATATGCCATTTATTTTTAAAAATTGCCAAATCAATCAAAAACATTCAAGAGGTAGACATTCCGGAAAAAATACTTAAAGAATTAGCATATATGGGGGATTACACTCTAATTATGTTAAAAAAAGCATTTTTTGTATTTTTAAATCAGGATTTGGATAAAGCAAAAGAACTATCTAGTGATGATGATAAAATGGATGAATTTTATGATTCCATTTTAAATGAAGTTACCGCAACTATGGTTGAAGATAACGATTTGATTCCATATATTATTGATGTTATATTCTTGGCCAGATACTTTGAGAGAATTGCTGATAAAGCAGTTAGCATAGGATCAAGAACAGTATTTATGCTTACTTTAAAAAGGCCAGATATTGATGATTGAATGTTAAAAAAATATTTATAATATTATAAAAATATTTAGTAATAAATTTAATAGAAAATTTTCATCTCTCTTTTTAAGAGGTTCATTCATGAGTAGAAGTAATAAAACATTAGAAGAAATTTTAGAGTATATCTTTTATCAAAATCCAACTAATCAAGATGAAATAGCGGATGATTTAAAGATCACCAGAAGGTATGTGACAAAGTTGCTTAAGCCATTATTAGATGAGGGAATTGTTAAAAAAGTATATGTTATTGATTTAAAAAAATATGATGAAATCTATGGAGATTCTAATTCTGAGTTTAATCCTAAGGACTATTCAACTAATATTTTAATTAAAAATTTGGAAAATATGTCTAATCATGTGAAAAATCAGCTTGAATTATCTTTTGAATCAGTTATTGAAAATGATGAGGAAAAGGCTAAAGAAGCTTTAGAATTAGATTATATAACTAATAACATGTTTGAAAAAATTCGTTCTTCTGTAGAGACGGTTGTTAATTTAAATCCTCATTTTAAACTTTCTAAAATTCTGCTTTTTAACGAAGTGGCTTATAATTTCGAAAGGATTGGAGATTATTGTAGTCATCTAAATAAATTTATTATTAATAATGATGATATTATTGATGATAAGATCTTGTATATCCTAAAAAAGATGTATAAATATGCTCAAATGTCCATTTCATATTCTACAGATGCATTTATAGATGGTTCCGTAGATTTAAAAGGGAATTTGAGGGATACTGAAGAGAAAATGCATCAAAGGCAATCAGAAGCCATGAAGGAAATTGCTATCCATATGTCAGATTCCTCTTTAGAGGATATTGAAACAGCCAATTATTATATTTATCTTACACGTGTAATTAAAGCATTTGAAAGAATCGGGGATATATCCGTTGAAATTATGGATATTGCAGTTGAATTTCATAGGGATATTCCTAGAACCACAGTTCCTCGTTATTTCAGGGATGATGGATAACTCCTTATCTTTTCTATTGCAAGATTCATTAAATTCCAATACAAATGGTCTGGAATGATGAAAAATCTTCCATTTCTGAACTTAACTCTTTTTGCATCAATTTAAAATATACTCTACAATATATGATAATTGTAATCAAGAATTTAATTATATGGTTGTTCTGAATTTTGTTGATGAAAGCATTATTGTATACAAGCAGTTTTATGATTTAATAAGTATTAATTCTATTAATCATTTATTATTTTATTTAATTATTATATTTTTGATTATTATTAAGTGCATGTCTTTAAAATTTTTCCAATTTCTTTATTTAATTTCTTTATTTTTAAGTTGTATTTTTATATTTTTTAGGTTAATAAAAATTAAATCGATAATAATATTAACTATCAAAACATATCTTATATTGTAGTTAGTTCTATATCATTTTTTAAATTTTTATATTGAAATTCTAATAGAATTTTCCTTTGAAAATTTAATGATGGAATTAATATTGTAATTTAAAGTTTCATTTGTCTTGATAGTATTTGGATAAACTTTTTTTATCTATTTATATTGGGATTTAAATGGAAATGATAAAAAGAACTTCCCACAATCCATATTTCTAAATTAAATTATGAATTTTTATTTTTTTGTTTTTAAAGAATAGATATTTGTAGTTTAGACCTGAAAGACTCAATAAATTCGGAGGTGTCGATATGAAAGACAAAAGCACTAAAAATTTGAGAAAATCTATGAATCGTGGTTCTGTTGAACATGAATCTAAAGCAGCTGAACATGAAGGAGAAATCATGACTCTCGCTAAAAAAGAAGTAATCAGTATTCCTCCTACTAAATCCATTAAGGAAGCTGCTGAAATGATGATAGAACATGAATTCAGAAGATTGCCAGTTACTCATCCTGGTTCAAATAAACTTTTAGGTATTGTAACAGCTATGGATATTCTTGATTTCCTTGGAGGAGGAAGTAAATTTGATATAATAGAAAAGAAACATGATGATAATTTCTTATCAGCAATCAATGATTCTGTAAAGGAAATCATGACTCGTGATGTAATTTCTATTAGTCCTAAATATTCTATAAAAGAAAGCGTCAATGTAATGACTGAAAATGGTATTGGATCTTTACCTATCGTTGATAAGGAAGGTAAATTAGTGGGAATTGTCACTGAAAGAGATTTCGCTTTAGCACTTGCTGGTTCTTTAAGCAATGAAACTGTTGGAGACATCATGGTAAAAGACGTTATTACAACCACTCTTGGTACTCCAATTGAAAGTTGTTCTAAAATTATGGTTAGAAATAACTTAAGAAGAATTCCAGTAGTCGAAGAAGACAAGTTAGTAGGTATTGTAACCTCAACTGATATCATCAGATTCTTCGGTGATAAAGAAATGTTTGCATCAATGACCTCTACAAGCGGTTTAGATGTATTGAAAAGACAAATCTCTGATATTGTGAAACCTAATATTTCAGTAACTGAATCTTATGTAAAATTAGGAGATTTATGTGATTTATTAGCTGAGAAAAATATTGGTGGTGTTCCAGTAGTCGATGATGACAAGCTTGTTGGAATTATCACTGAAAGAGATATTTTAAACACTGTATTAGACAAATAAATTGATACGGATTATATTTGAGGATTAAAGCAATTGTTGGATTGTTTTTATCTTTCAGATATTTTTCATATTAATTTTAGAGATTTTGTATTGTTCCAATTAATTTCAATTATTATTGATTATGGGACAAAATAGCTATTGTTGAACTTTTAGAGATAGCTATTGGTAAGTAAAAATAGTTTATATCTTTGATAAGGCTATTAGTCTAATTATTTTAAATATAAGTTTAATAGCTATCTCATACTATCGTTGGGATTAAAATGAAGATCAAAAATATAATGTCAGAAAATGTGGTATCAATTGATAAAAACTTAAATATTTGCGATTGTCTAAGGATGATGTATAAGGATAATTTATCAAGAATACCAGTTACTAGTACCAATGAAAATAAAAAATCTTTAGTTGGAATTATCTCAGAAAAGGATATAGCTGATAAATTAGGATCTGCTAAGTATGGTAATTTAGCTCCTTCTCGTTTCCACGTTTCTACAGTTATGGTAAAAGACGTTATTACTGTAGATGCAGATGATGAATTGACAGATGTGGCAAATGTTTTGATTGAAAAAAATATTGGCGCACTTCCTGTATTATCTGATGGGGAAATGGCTGGAATTGTAACTAAATCTGATTTCATATACCTTTGCAAGGCAAAAGCTTATGAAAAGGTTTCAGTTAAAGATATTATGACTCCAGATATTATTTCAATATCTGCTGATGACCGTTTAATTCATGCAAGAAAAGTTATCATGGACTCTAAAGTCGGACGTTTGTTGTTGACTGACGATAACGAGCTTGCAGGAATCATTACTTCTAAAGACATTGCAAAAGCGTTTGTTTCATTTAGGAAACACACTCCTGATAAGTATATGTCTTCTCAAATTAAAGAGTTGATTGCAGGAGATTACATGTCAACAAATGTTCAAAAGATTTCCGAAGACACTACTGTTCCTGAACTTGCTGATGCAATGTTAGAGACTGGTTATAATGGTTATCCTGTAGTTGATTCAAATGATCAAATTATAGGTATTGTAACTCAGTCAGACCTTTTAAAATTAATTTATGAGGTTGAAACCCAATAAATTGATTTTATTTTTACATAAGGATTTTTCCTTATGTCTTTTTT
>CAMODR010000028.1 GCA_946611495.1 uncultured Methanobrevibacter sp.
TTTAGTTATTTTAGTTAATTTTTATCTATTTTTAGTTATTTTAGTTAATTTTTATTCTTTTTATTCTTTTTTAATTAATTTTACTCTATTCATTATCTCTTTGTGATGTTTTTTTATTTCTTTTTGTGAAAATTTTCAATAATTATAAATATTTTACTTAACATATTCTTATCTATAATTGAAGGGAGGTTAATTATGATATGTCCTGAGTGCGGTGAAGAGAATCAAGATTCTGCAAAATTCTGTAAAAAATGCGGAACTTCCTTAACTCCTGTTTCTACAATTAAAAATGATTTTAATTCTAATAATTCACAGTCTTCAGTAGCTTCCTCTGCTTCTGGGGGAGATAATAAGAATTTAATTATCATATGTTTAACAATAATCATTTGTGCAGTGTTAATAGCAGGAGGATTCATGTTCCTATCTAATGGCAGTTCAAATAATGGCGCTAGTGATTCTGTAAATTTAGCAGATTATTCTGATAATCAAAATGAAGATATTAACACTTCTACAACAGAATCCGAACCTGTAGCTAAATCATCTACTGCGGGTATGGAAATACTTAGCGGAACATTTTCAACTGGCTCATCAGCAAGTGATAAGACTTATTGTTCTGTTTATGTTGGGGAGCAATATTCTGGTGAAAATGTAAAAATCAGTGTTTTATACAGTTATGGTGGATCTAATCTAAATCAAGGAAATATTGTGCCAAAAACTGTCAGCAGTGATGGTTATATAAGTGTTCCAACTGCAAATGCATTAGATTACTATCCTGATCATGCGCATATAACCATTTATGATAGTGATGGAAAGGTTTTAGATACTCAAGATGTTAGTATGATTGATGAACCAGGTTCTCAATCCTTTTAGGAATGAATAGATTTTAATTAATTATTTTTTTAGGAATATTGATAATAAAATGAGATTTAATTAATTTTAATCTCTTTTATTTCTCAATTTCTTTTTTAGAGTTTTATTTTTATCATAAGTTTAAGTGATAGTATGGAAACTAAAAATTTGATAATTATTTGTGCCACTATTATTTTAGCAGTCATTATAATTCTATCTGCAGTAATATTTACCAATATGGGCAATGAGACTACAATCAAATCAAATATTGGAGGCACTATTCAAAATGGTGATGAGATTAGCCTAAATCTCGTGGATAAGGACAGCAATCCTTTGCCTAATAAGACAGTCACTATAAGTTTTGAAAATAAGAATGGGAATGTCACTAGCTATGATTTAACCACGGATAATAATGGTGAAGCAGACTATAAAGTTAATTTAACTGAAGGAAATTATACTTTCACTGCTAAGTTTAATGGTGAATTATTTTTACAATCCTCTGATTTGAATAAGTCTATTGAGATTGAAAATGAAGTCAAATCAGCAGATTCCTCATCAACACAATCCAAAAGCAAAACCTATGGAGATTGGCAAAAGGATTATGAAACTGGTGAATATGATGAGTTTGGTGACCCTATTTACCGGTCTGTAATGTCTACTTCTGGTGGTCAGTATGACCCTGGAATCTATGAGTCTTATTGGTCTGCTAATGGTCCAATCAGTGAAAGAAGAATAGGCTAATTGAATTTATATAAACTAACATAAATTGTAAATTTTGAGGAAAAATTATGAAATGTCCAATTTGTGGCTGTGAAAATCCTGAAGGATATAAGTTTTGTCATGACTGTGGAAATCCATTATTCACTCCAAACTTTGATGAAACTGATAGTTATCCTTCTTTTGATAGCAAAAAGCTCATTATAATAGGTTATATCATTGCTATTCTATTCGGTTGGGGTAGTTTCATACTAAGCTTTTTATTTGGATCCTATGGGTTTATTGGTTTCATTGGACTATTTTTCCCAGGATTTATGTTAAATAGCAAAGATTCAAACTTGCGAAAGCATGCCTATATCCAATTGGCAATAATGTTAATAGGCATAATCATGACATTCTTAGTCTTATTTAGATAATTGGACGTAATTATAATCTTTTTCATCGATTTTAATTATTATGTCCTATTTTTTGATCTGAATTCTAAAAATTGATTTTATTATATTGGTGTTTATATGAATAAAAAACTTAAAATAGCTCTTTGTATTATTTTGGCATTAGCAATTCTCGTTGCAGGAATTGGAATATGGTATGTCAATGATTATTTGCATGCTGATGAAGATGCAAAGGCTCTTTTGAATGGCACATCCAATGTGTCAGTTGTCAAAATCAATGATGGATTGTTCTTAGATGGTCCTGGAAAAGACACTGCCCTTATTTTTTACCCTGGTGCTAAAGTTGAATATACTGCATATCTTCCTTTGCTTATGAATTTATCTGCTGGAGGTGTAGATTGCTTTTTAGTTGAAATGCCTTTTAATTTAGCTTTCTTGGGGGTTGATAAGGCTGATGATATGATTAATAATGATTCATATCATTATGATAAATGGTATCTCTCAGGCCATTCTTTAGGTGGAGTTATGGCTTCTAATTATGCTCGAGACCATGGAGATAATGTTGATGGAGTGGTTTTGCTTGCTTCTTATTTAACAGACAACTTAAATACTTCCGTATTAAGCATTTATGGGTCTAATGATAAGGTTTTAAACATGGAATCCTATAATGATGCAAAGAAATACTTGCCTAAAAACTATACTGAATATGTGATTGATGGCGGTAATCATGCTCAATTCGGATCTTATGGCATTCAGCCAAAAGATGGAGTTGCAAACATATCTGATTATCAACAGAAGAAAGAGACTATAGATTCAATTCTTGATTTTGTAAATCAGTAGAAAATATTTTAAAAAGAGATTATAGATTTAATTCTTGATTTTGCAAATCAATAGAATTTAATTAAGTGAAAAATTGTTTATAAGATTTTTATAGTTATTATAAAATTATAGAAAAATATGTAAATGGAGGTGAAAATGTGTTTTGTCCAGATTGTGGTGCGGAAAATAAGGATGATGCTAAATTCTGTAAAAATTGTGGCGCTTCTTTAAATAAAAATGTTCATAAAGAAAATGTAGACACTTTAAAATCTAAGGTTACAGATTCTGCTAATGATCAAGGGGCTTCTCAAGTAAGTTCAAATATTCCTCAGAATGGAGCAAAATCCAGTGGAAATAGGAATACATTAATAATTTGTGTCACTGCTATCATATGTGTTGCAATTATTGCAGGTGCTTTTATATTATTAAATTCAAACCAATCTAGTGATTCAGATACTGTAAGCCTTAATGATACAGAAACTGAAGTTGATAGTGATGATTCTGCCAAATCCACTTCCTCTGATAGTTCTTCTTCAAATGAAATGACATTTGACGAGGCAAAATCCTATCTGAGCGGTGCTTCGAATACGGTCATAAGCAATACATTTGATGAAGCTGATGCAAATGGTGATGGTGTTTTAACTGGCAGTGAAATCGACAGATTCAAATATCTTGCAGATGTAACTCATAGAACTGCAGATACAGGCAATACTGAACATGTGGAAGCTTCAGACCAAGGAGCTGGAGATGGAACAACCAAAACCAGATACTGTACAACTCATGGTAGAGTTGCTGTAGGTTCTGATAACTTATGTCCTTATTGCTTAGAGGAAGGATTGGATGCTCGTACCCTTAAGGGGTCTACTGAGTATATCTAGCAAGCTTTTTGAGCCTTCGGCTCAAAAACCTTGACCAAAATTCTTTCTTTACTTTTTGTGATTAACTCTTTTTTTTAACTAAACTTTTTATTTTATTTTATTTTTTCTTGATTTGCTTTTTTTTAGATTTATCTTTTTTACTTTTTTTTTAAAAATTATTTATACAAAACTCTTTAATAGATTAAAGAACATATATAAATATATTATCAAATAATGTCGAATTACTAATTGTTTAAATGATGATGTTATTTGCTTTAAAATATTTCAACTTATAATTATGCTGATTAATTATTTTAAAAAAACTTAAAAACTGATTATTATGCTTAAAATATTTGAAGATTTAGGATATAAAAAACAGGTTTGTAAAACTTGCGGTCAAGAGTTTTACTCACAGGTCGATAGAGACACCTGTGGTGATGCTCCTTGTGACGAATATGGTTTTATAGGAAATCCTGCAACTGATAAACCTTATGATTTATATGAAATTCAAGAGACTTTTAGAAACTTTTTAGAATCTGAAGGCCACGAACCTATATCACGTTATCCAATTCTTGCAAAAAGATGGAGAGATGATGTATTTTTAGTTGGAGCTTCAATATTTTGCTTCCAACCTTGGGTAACCTCTGGTTTAGTGGAACCTCCAGCTAATCCTCTTGAAGTTGAACAACCATCCATTCGTTTGAATGATGTTGATAATGTTGGTCGTACAGGAAGGCATATGACTTGCTTCACTATGGGTTCTCATACAGTAATAAATAAGCCGGATAATTTTATCTATTGGGAAGATGAGACCATCCGCCTTTGTCATGAGTTCTTCAAGTCAATTGGAATCAATACTGAAGAGATTACCTTTATCAAATCCTGGTGGAAAGGTGGAGGTAACGAAGGTCCTTGTTATGAAGTATGCTGTCGTGGTGTAGAGCTTGCTACACTCGTTTTCATGCAATACAAAACCTTGGAAAATGGTGATAAGGAAGAGATTCCAATTAAGGTTGTGGATACCGGTTACGGACTTGAAAGGATTGCATGGATTTCTCAAGGAACTCCAACTGCATATGACGCTTGCTTTGCTCCTGTTGTAGATAAGCTTAAGGAAATCACTGGTGTTGAAGTCAATGAGGATATTTTAGCTAGAAATGCTGAAATCGCTGGTATGATGGATATTGAGGATATCGGTGACATTAGAGACCTTCGTCAACAGGTTGCAGACAGCTTGAACATAAGTTTAGAAGAGTATCTTAAGAATGCAGAGCCTATGGAAGCTATTTATATCATTGCAGATCATACAAGATGTTTGGCATTCATGTTAGCTGACGGTATCATTCCATCTAACGTTAAAGAGGGTTACCTTGCAAGGCTTGTATTAAGAAGGACAATACGCTTCATGAAAGAATTGGATATGAAGGAATCCTTGTCTGATGTAATGGAAATTCAATTAGACTTCCTTAGAAAATTCTATCCTGAAATCGATGAGTCTCAAGAGCATATCATGAATATCATCAATCTTGAAGAGGAAAGATATGCTAAAACCATTGAAAAAGGTAAGAAGACTGTAAAGAGAACAATCAAACGTCTTAAGAAAGAAGGAAAAACTTCAATGCCTCTTGAAACATTGATTGATTTATATGATGCTCAAGGAATGCCTCCTGAAACTGTTGAAGAACTTGCAAGTGGAGATAAGGACTTTGAAGTCAATGTTCCTGATAACTTCTTTACAATCGTTGCAGACAGTCATGCAGAAGATACTAAAGCTAAAAAAGAGGCATTTGAATTGGACTGTGAACCAACAGAACTTGATTTCTATAAGGATATTTATCAAAAGGAATCCGATGGAAAAATCATTGATGTGGTTGAAAAAGAAGATAGCGTTAACATTATTCTTGATAGAACAATATTCTACCCTGAAGGAGGAGGTCAGCCTTCAGATGTAGGTATTATTTCAATTGAAGGAAAGATTTATGAAGTCATTTATGCTGAAAAGCTAGATAATGTTGTATTGCATCGTATGGCTATTCCAGGATATGCTAAAGACTTATCTGATGATGAAAAAGCAGAGTTAAGAGCTAAATTACTCTCTGAGCTTAAGGGATTCATTGGAAATGAAGTACATATGGCAATCAATTGGAATAGGAGAATTACCCTTGCAAGACACCACACAGGAACTCACCTTGTCATTGCAGCTGCAAGAAAAGTCTTAGGCCAACATATTTGGCAAGCAGGTGCACAGAAAGGGCTTGAAAGGTCCCGTATTGACTTATCTCACTATAAGCGTATCACCCAAGAGGAGCTTAATGAGATAGAGAAATTGGCTAATGAGTATGTGATGATGAACATTGACTTGGATATTAATTGGCTAACTCGTGATGAGGCTGAAAAGAAATATGGATTGATCTTATACCAAGGTGGTGTAGTTCCAGGTTCCCAAATCAGAGTTGTTAAGATTCCAGGAATTGATGTTCAGGCTTGTGCAGGTACTCACCTTGACAGAACAGGTGAAGTAGGCCCTATTAAAATCAATAAGACTGAAAGAGTTCAAGACGGTGTTGAAAGGATTGATTTCTCAGCAGGTCTTGCAGCTATTGACTCTATCCAAAACGATAAGGAAATTCTTAGAGAAAGTGCAGGCATATTTAGCGTAACTAATGAGCAATTGCCTAAGACTTGTGATAGGTTCTTTAGCGAATGGAAAGCTCAAAAGAATGAGATCAAAAAGCTTCAAAAGGAAATTGCTAACTTGAAGGTAAGTTCCTTAGCAGATAATGCATTCGAACTAGGTGACTTAAAGGTATTGAAGGAGCTTATGGATGCAGATATTAAGGAGCTTCAAAAGATAGCTACTGACTTTACTGACAGCGGTAAGGTTGATTTAGTCTTTATTGGTAATAATGATGGTAAGATTGTAGGTTCTGCTAGCCAAAAGGCTATTGATAGTGGAGTGCAAGTAAATGCCATTATTAAAGAAGCTGCTTCTGTACTTGGAGGAGGCGGTGGAGGCCGTCCAACTTTAGCTCAAGGTGCAGGTCCAAATGCAGATAAGATGGCTGAAGCTTTAGATTTAGCTGTTGAACTTTTAGATAATTAATTATTTTTTAATAATTTTTTATCTTCATTTTTAATTATTTAAAGTATTTTTTTAAGTATTTTTTTAAGTATTCTTTAAGTACTTTTTTAAGTATTTTTTAAATATTTTTTTAAGTATTTTTTAAGTATTTTTTAAGTATTTTTTTAAGTATTTTTTAAGTATTTTTTTAAGTATTTTTTAAATATTTTTTTAAGTATTATTTAAGTATTATTTAAGTATTTTTTTATGTAATTTTAATATTATTTTGTTGTGATTAGATGATTAGAAAAATAACAATTGTTTCATTGGTTTTGATTCTGTTTTTAGCAGTCTCTTCAGTTAGTGCAAATGAAACTTATAGTGAACATCCAGATTCAATAGGTGTTGTTGGGACTGTAACATCTGGAGTATATTCTGATGTGGATGATTCTACATTTTCTGAAGATCCTTTAGGCTTGAACACTTCTCTTTCTTCTGAAGGTTCTGCTTCTTCTGGGCTTGCTGGTTCTTTGGGGGGTTCTGAAGGTTCTGCTTCTTCTGGGCTTGCTGGTTTGGATGATTCTATAAATTCTATTGATGTTTCTTCTGGCAATAATGAAGATTTAAATGAGGAAGTTTCTAAGATTGATACAATCATTAATGCTAAGTCCATTGATTTTTTATATGATGATCCAAAAGGATTGAATATTAGCCTTTCAGATTCAAATGGGGAAAAATTATCTAATAAGCCCCTTTCTGTTTTAGTAGATGGGGTTTCAAATAATCTCACAACTGCTGAAGATGGAACATGTATTTTGAATTTTATTTCTTCAGCAGGTGTTTATAACGTGTCCATTTTCTTTGAAGGGGATGAAAATTACTCACCTTCTAATGCAAGCGCTAATATTACTATTAAAAAAGCAAGTACTAAACTTAAAATTGCTAATGTGCGTGCTTATTTAACAGTTTCTAATTATATTAATGCAACATTATTGGATTCTAATGGAAAAGCTATAAAAAATAAGGAATTGTCTTTTGTTTTAAATGGAGTCACATATAAAGCTAAAACTAATGATAATGGTCTTGCTAAAGTAAAAATTCCAAATAAAATAGGGAATTTTCCATTAAAGGTTAAATTTTTAGGAGATGAAAATTATTATTCTTCTTCCAATAGTTCAAAATTGATAATGACTAAAATGAAAGTATATATTAAGGCGCCAGTTGTCAAGTCTTATATGACCAACACTACATATTTGACTATTAATTTAACTAATGTCTATGGCAAAGCACTTGCCAATAAGAAACTGACAGTAAAACTTCCTAAAAAGACTTATACTCTAACCACTAACTCAAAGGGAGTTGCCAAATTAAAATTTTATAGCAGAATATGTGATGTAACATGCACAATTAAATTTAAGGCAACAAGCAGTTATTATGGAAGCTCTGCATCATCTAAAGTCATTATTAAAAAGATGCCTACTTATCTTAGAGCTCCAAGCGTTAGCATTAACTCAACAAGTTATGGTAAGATTATAATTACTTTAAAAGACCTCTATGGCAAAGCGCTTAAGAATAAGGCAGTTACAGTTAATGTCAGTTCTCTTAAGAAGGTTTATACTTTTAAAACAAATTCCAGTGGTACCGCAGTCTTTAAATTTAATGCTGTTAAGTCATATGATCTTGTTATAAAGTATGCTGGAACTAAGTATTATGCAGCTAAGTCTATAAAGACTAAAATAACTGTTAAAGCTATTAAAGTTAAATTTGCTGATGTCATTGCTGTGTCTCAGTTATTGCGTTCTTATATTGATGAAAAAAGGGCATTGCCTTCTAATATAAGCTATGGAAAAAACAATTTCACAATAACTCAAATTTCTTATTTGATGGCTGCTGCTATAAAGAATATTAATAATAAGAAATATAGTGATATAACTCTTATTTCAATTCCAAAAACATTTAAATCTTCTGGAGAAATCTATGATACTGTTTATAAGGCAGATTATCTTAAGATAGCTAAAAATGTCGTAGGTTCCTCATATAACTTTAAAAATAAGGGATATTTGAAGCATTCTATATATAAGGTTCCTTTTAAGGTTTATACTGCTGCCTTTTCTAGAATCTTAACATATTATGGTTCAAATAAAAGATTGCCTAATTATTCCCTTTTTACAAATTCTGAATTTGTCAAGGTTTCTAATTCAAGCAAATATACTTTCTATTTGACAACTGATAATATTGCAGGCAAAAAAATCGACTTGAACATGCTTAAAAGCTTAGCTAAAGCAATCCGCTCTAAAGGTTATAATGCTGTGATTATAGGCATAGGTCCAGACATACATAATGTAGCTTACAGATATGGTTGTACAGGTAAAAATTCAGTCTTGCTTGCTTGCTTCGGTGGTGTTGATGTTGGATGTATAGAAGAATGGACTGGAGCTTTGGGAGACTTGAATGGCTATTCATTTGTTAATAATTATCAGGGAGCTCATGTTTTAGGATTATGGTTTACTAAGCCTTATGGTGCTTCTGTTAGCTTATATAAAAAGGTAGGTATTGCTTGGGATGCAGATTATGGTTTTCCTTTGTCTAATCCTGCTAAGTATATGTCAAGCCATAAAATCAGTTATATTCAAACAGGAACAGTTGCCAATGCTTGTAAATTATTAAAATCAGGCAAGATGGGCGGTCCTAAATTAATTAAATAATTTTTTTAATTAATTTTATTCTTTTTTATCATTTTTTATCTTTTATTTCTTTTTT
>CAMODR010000029.1 GCA_946611495.1 uncultured Methanobrevibacter sp.
TCTTCAGATTCATTTTCAGATTCTTCTAAAGCTAATTCTTCAGCAATTTCCTTTTCAACTTCTTCTCTGAAATCTTGAATTTCCGGTTTTTTCAATCCATCTTCAAAGGATTCTTCTATAACTTCTTCTTCCTCTTCAGTTTCTTCTTCTGGAAGTTCTCCATCAATAAGTAAGCAAAGCTTATTTTTGATTCTATCAGTTAAACCAGAGGTATGAGCTTCTCTTTCGATTAATTTGATAATGTTTTTAACGATTTGTTCCATGTCTTCATTACCTTTTACCCAAACAAGACCATTCTGACCTACAACAATCTTACAGCCAGTTTTATCCTTGATCATGTTAATCATAGAACCTTTCTTACCAATTAAACGAGGCACTTTAGTTGGAGCAATATCTACAATAACTCCACCTCTAAATTTGCCCATTCCACGGCCTTTTAATCCTAATTTAACCTTTTTAACTTCGTCAACATCTACGATTCTTAAGAAAAGAACATCACCGACGTCGAAAACTCTACTTAATTCCTTTTTCTCTCTTCCAAATACTTCAGATGCTGGTAAAATTCCAGAATAAGGTGAGTTTATATCCACTCCCCACATGGAAAATCTGACATCATCGATTTTACCAATAACAACATCTCCTTTCTTAGGAAGATATTTGCTTTTAAGAGGAATTACACTTATTTTCTTATTTCTTAAAGAAACTAAACCTAAAAGTTTGGAACATATTTTTCCATCATCCTCAAAGGTTCCTCTTCCTGAATAATAATCATCCTCTGCTAATAATTCTCCAGGAACTACTAAATCTTTCTCATTCACATATATCATACATATACTTCCTATAAGAGTATATAAAAATATTCGACTACATAAAAAAGTAATTATAGATAAATTATAAGTTTAAATCAAAAAAGAATAAATTATAATCAAATACACACTAAAACATCTACAAATATAATTAAAAATCTCTACACTTATTTGATTATATTCAAAAATCTTATTTGAAATAGATTAATAAATTATTTAATTACTTTAGTTTCAGCTTCTCCTCCTGAGATAGAAGCCATTTTATGATTAAAATCATCTTGAAGACCACCAGACATTTCTATAATTCCAATCCAGGAACCATCTTGTTGCCATTCTTCATTCAAGATTTTTCCATAAGGACGAATTGCAGAATAAGCATTGCCTGCAGCAGTACTTGGTAATCTGACAGCCATTTTAATTTTTTCAAATTTAATTGGAATTAACACTTTAATTGCTTTAAGAGCAATTTGAACCTGTTCATCTAAAGATTTGAATGGATCGACTTTGACTTTAGCTTCATTCATAGCATTTTCTATCCTAACTGCTGGATGAGGAAGACCATTTTGTGGATTTATACCTTCTCTTGCAATGGTATTGATAATTTGCTTTCTTTTATCCTCTTGCATTTGTCTTCTCTGTTCTGCAGTCAATTGAACAGTTCCTTTATGAAGGATTTGTTCAGCCACTTCCAAAACATCAGCTGTTTCAAAGACCTTTTTCATAGACTCTTCAGAAGCCTTATCACCTTTTTTGGAATCTTTGAATATTTCTTCAACAGCTAAAATATCTTCAATATTAATCTCTTTTTCATTATCTGGATTTCTAAAGTCTGCAGCCAAATCAGGATCAACTAAAATTTCAAATTTTTCTCCATAAGATTCTAATCTTGCAATTATAGCATCATCTACATTTACCATGAAATCACCAATAATTTGATAATTAAAGTTAATACAAATCAATATCAGAATAACTAATATTAACTGTATTATATTAAATAAATTAGAATTTAGACATTTTTAGAACAAATATAAAAAATATAATGATTAAAAAATCAAGATAAAAAAATAAATAATAATAAAAATAACTATTTTATCAGCATATTCTAAAAAGTCTTGATTCTAATATAAAACTAATTTAGAAAATGTTAAACAGAAAAAAAACAATTGTTTTTAGAAATAAAGAAATTAATGATTTAAGAAAAAGCCCTAAATAAACAAGGCTTAAAATAAATCATTAAAATTACTTAAATAAAAAAACATTTGCTATTCTTTTTAAATGTTTATGATTATCTAAAACTTTATTAGCGACAGCGTACTTAAGACCCATCTTCAGAGCCTTCTTCGCTATCTTTATCTTCAGACTCATCTTCTTCCTCTAAGTCATCTTCAACTTCCTCAATGTCTTCTGCCTCTTCTTCTTCCTCTTCTTCGTCTTCTTCTTTTCTTTCAAGAAGAGCTTTTACATATTCAGAGACTTCTTCATCGGAAAGTTTTCTGTAAGCTTGAGTTGCAACTTCAATTACAGCGATTTCTACACTTTGCTCAGTGGTTTTACCTTCTGTAGCTTCATAAAGTGCATCTAAACCTAAGTTAATTGCATCCTCTAAACTTAAGTCTTCTTCATAACATTCTTCAAATACATCTACAGCTGCTTGTACGCCAGAACCAATAGCAGTTGCCTTATATTCAATTAAAGCTCCACTTGGGTCTGTTTCGAATAATCTTGCTTCATCTCCGTTTACTCCACCAATGATTAATGCAGAACCGAAAGGTCTTACACCACCATTTTGGGTATACATCTGTTTCATGTCACAGATCTTTTTAGCAAGACCACCTACAAGAATAGGTTCATTATAGGTAATTTTATTAATTTGAGATTCGATACGAGCCCTTTCAACTAAAGCTCTTGCATCAGCAACAAGTCCGGAAGTAGCTACACCAATATGGTCATCGATTTGGAAAATCTTTTCAATTGATTTAGCTTCAACTAATCTGCTTACAGTTCTTTTATCTACAATGAGAACTACCCCATCTTTAGATTTAAGACCTAATGAAGTAGTACCTCTTTTTACAGCTTCTCTTGCGTATTCTACTTGGAAAAGTCTTCCATCAGGGCTAAATACAGTAATTGCTCTGTCATAACCTGCATTTTGTTGTTGTAAAGGTTGCATACAATATCACCAATTTTTTAAATAAAAATTTTCATAAATTTATTAATATAATTCTATTTTGAAGTCTACATCATAGTTCACTTTCAGAACAATTTTCACAAACCAAGAAACTATTAAAGTGATTTGCTGAAATTAATCTGAATTTTAATACAAAACATAATTTTCAATTAATTCAAAAATGAGTATTTAATTATTGTCCTAATGCCTAAAATAGCTAATGCAGTTTATTTAATAATAGAAAAAGCCATTCATTAATTCTAATAATCAATTTTCAATTATAAAGAATTTTATTTTTAATCTATCTACGAATTTATTCTTAAATCCTTAAATTAACTAAAAAGAAATTATTATCCTTTAATTAATAAGCCAATTCTACAATTATCCATTATATCTCTAATTACAGCATTAAAAAACAAATACTTATACCATAATTACTTAAAAACTTTTGAATTAATAAAAAATAATACCAAACATTCTGTTATTTGGCAATATGTTGTATTGATATTTCTGTTCATTAATATATTATTATAAAGTTACTTATAAACTTAATGATTTAATTCTTGTATAAACAATCATTCAATCTTTTAAAATCCATTATAAAAATCAAAATGATAAATGAATAAAATCTAAACATAGCTATTATACTTAAAAAAGTTAAATATAACCAAATAAAGCTTAATTTTTAAAAAAAGACTTATATAAAAATATTTATAATATTAAGTATTTAGTAATAAATATAAAAAATTTGATAATAATAAATTTTATTTTAATTTATACAATGAATATTTAAAATTGATATTAAAATTGAAAATAAATGCAAATAATCTATATTTGTATCTGAGGATATAATATGAAGTTTAGAGGAAAGATATTTAAAAAACAGACACTTTTTATCGCTTTCTTAATGCTTACTTTAATAATTTCCATAGGAACTATTTCTGCAAATGATTTGGAGGCACTTGATTCAAACCATGCTGCATCAGATATGGAATTAAACGAAATTAACGAAATAGATGAAAGTTATAATTCTATGAAAAGCGTTTTAAGCTCTGAAGATGCTAATCTTATTTCAAGCAATCAGGAAGATACTTCCTTAAATGAAGCAGGAAACCAAAGCGATTCAACACAAATAAACACAATAATCACTATTCAAAATGATTCAATTGAAAGGGGATCCAGTTTAACTGTCAAGCTAAAGGATAATAATGGAACTGGAATAGCTAATAAGACTGTGATTATCAACATAAAAAATAAGACTTATGAAAAAATAACCGATGATGCAGGACAAGCATCTTTACAAATCAATCTTGCTGCAAACACTTATAATACAATTATTTCCTATGAAGGTGACGAAATATACGAATCCTGCTCAATGGACTTTAATGTGACTGTCTATCAAATGAAAACCAAGATAAATATCATTAACAAGACTGTTGTAAAAGAAAGAAACCTTGTTTTAGAACTTTTAGATAAAAACAACAATCCATTAGCAAGTCAAAACATTACAATCACAGTGAATAATAAGAAATATACAAATAAGACTAATTCAAAAGGTTTAGCATACTTTAAGATTAGCTTAGCAACTGGAAAATACGATGTCAATGCAAAATATAATGGTAATAAGAATTATAATCAATGCTCATCTAACTTTTCAATGACTGTAACTAAGCTAAAGAGCAACTTTATAATTCCAAAAACATCAATAGTGAGAGGGTATTCTGCATATATTTACCTAAAAGACATAAATGGAAAGGCAATTCCATCAGCTAAGGTCACTATCAAATTCAATGGAAAAAGCTATAGCAAAACCACTAATGCAAACGGCAGAATAAGCTTTAAAATCAGCACTAAAGGAAATTACACATTAAAGCTTAGCTATGCAGGGGGAGAATCATATCTTCAAAGAAGCCAAAGCTTCAGGATTTATTCCCATAATGTCAAAACAAAATTTATTGTAACAAATTATAGCGTTGTAAGAGGCAAAGGTCTTTACATTATATTAAGAGATAGTTCAAACAATAATCTTCCAAACAAAAAGGTTACATTCACTATCCTTAAGAAATCTTATACAAAGACAACAAATGCAAATGGAAAGGCAGGCCTTCAATTGACTAAAGTTCCAGGAACATATACCATAAAGCTTAATTTCAACGGATATTATGGATATCTCAAGTCACAGAGAACAGTGAAAATAAAGATACTTAAAAACACTACAGCAGACATTATTGCAAAAAATCAAACAAGACACCTTTATGGTAATTCAACAATAAAATATTATGTGAAATTAACTGACAATAATGGAAATCCAATATATAATGAAACCATACAATTAAAAGTCAAATGCAATAATATTACTACCGGAACTGGACATAAAATAACTAAAAAGACAATAGTCTTAAGTTCAGACAATATTATTGATAAGTCTACAGATAAAAAGCTATTGAATGAAATGGCAAAGATCCTAAGAGGAAAAGGATATACAGTCATAGTTTCAGGCATAGGCCCAAATTATCACGTCAGTGATGTTGCAAAATATTCCAATGTCTGTGTATTTAGCCTTGTCGGTGGAGTGGATAGCGGAATGTTTGTTGATATGGCAAGCAATTACTACCAAAGCTATTTGAAAAAGAACAATAACCAATTTGTATTGGGATGTGTTGCACCTCCAGTTTATCTCAACTTAGGAAATATGACTTGGCTTAAAAGGGCTCATGATGATGACTATAGCCCAGCCAGCTTTAAAGGATTGTATTATCCGGGCAAATACTTCAATAAGATCACCAAATTAGATTATGTCTATGGAGAGGATGCAGAACAATTGGTTAATAATTTCCTAAAGTATGCCAAATACGGCAAAAGCATTGATTTAAGCCAATCCACACCGAAAACTACCCAAACATATAAACTTACTACAAATAAGAATGGAAACGCTTATATCAAATTGCCTATAGGAACCTATACAATTACTTCATCCATTTTAAACAGTGCTTATAAGGTAGATACTGTTACAAGCACTTTAAATGTGATAAAATAAAAAAATAAAAATTATTATCTTATATTTTATATAAGATAATTTCTTCTTTTTTTATAAAAAATAAGTATTTAAATTAAAAATAAAAATTAATATTAATTTAAAATAAAAGAAATAAAATTATTCTAATTAAAAAAAACTAAAAAAATAATTCAAAAAGTTATAAAGTGAACTCTTTTTAATCTTCAATAAACTTTTTAATTCCAGATTTAACAGTTCCTGAAATTCCTATGGTATTTATTGAAATTCTTTTTTTATCATACTTGTGCATAGTGGAAAGAGCTGCACGAACATCATCTTCATAAGATCTTTGACATCTTAAGACTGTCTTATAATTGAATATAGGCTCATTATTATAAGTACTTTCATCTATAAGATAATGTCTCATGACCCATAAATCAAAGTTACTTGAATGATTCTCTCCCCAATATCTAATGCAAGCATCCCATATAGGGTGAACCATGTCATCTTTAGAAAGTTCTACTTCAGACTTTACATCAAGAATTAAATAATGATGATTTTTACGAAGTGTTGGAGGCAAAACCTTTAGTCTCATAAAATATCCTCCTCATAAACATTATTTTCATAATCTAAAGAATCAAGATCATCAGACAATCCCTCTTCAAAATCATCTGCCATATCTTCATCAAACTCATCTGATATATCCTCATCAAAATCATCATCAATATCTATATTATCAAAACCATCATCAAAATCATCAAAATCATCAACAAGACTTAAATCCTCAAAGTCATCCTCATCAAGGCTTTGATTAAAAATAGAGTTCTTTTGATTCATTTCAAGAAATTCCTCATAAGTAGGTGTTTTAGTTTTTGATTCAGTAAAGTCATCTGCTCCTTCAATTACAGTAACTCCTTGAACAATGATGTTTTTTCTATTATTGTTTAAATCAACGATTTCCTTAGGATAATAATAAAAACCATTATATATTTCCCTATCTGTGAAGCCTATTGACTTAAAGAAGCTTGTTATGTCTCTTGTTGAACGAATGTCATAAATAGACCTTGAGTCAGTAGTCAATATAAGCGGAAACTTAAATTTCCTATGGAACATAAGAATTTCCTTAAATGAGCTTACTAGATTAGCCCTATATTTTAAGTGATTATGGAGAACATCTGCAAAACACAATTCAATAGCCACATTATTCCTTGCAGCTTCCTTTGCAAGGACATGATTCATTCCAGAATCTCTCCTTTTGTAATAAGGACGAGATAAAATATCCATTTTAATGTTTTCACATACGCTTCGATTTACCTTTAGGTCTCCACCTAAAGCACTTATTAGAAAAGCCTTATCCCTATTTCTTCTTGCTATCTTTTGAATTTCATTAGAATTGGCATTCTGAATGTTTATTCCCATAGAAATAGCTATTGAATCATCATTGTACTTGTTTCGATAAGTTTCATTCTTATCAAAAGCCAATATATCTTCAACCAAATCATCATAATAGGATAAAGCTTCCTTATAATAATCTGCAGAATAATTTAAATTAAGATAATCCCATCCAAACTTATAAGCTTCCTTAATTAAAGCCAAATCATTTTGGTAGTTCTTTCCTCTTATGTTCATGTCATAGAATCTCATATGATTACCTTAATTCCTTATAAAAATAGAAAATAATCGTACCTAATAAAATTTAATATGAATTTAATATAATTTTATCAGATATAATATAATTTATTATTTGTATTTTAAATAGTTTAATAATATTTTAAATAATATTTTAAATGTTTAATAATTGTTAAAAAATAAAAATCAAGAATTTATTAATTGTCCTTTAATTCATCTGGGAAAACTTCAGATATCTTCTTTAATGCAACTTCCTTTTTGGCAGGATATGCTGCTATCTTAACTTTCAAATGAATGCTGTCTCCACCATCCAATATTTCCCATTCCTCATCAAGAGCCTTTTCCTTGGATAATCTTAAGAAGAGATTTCCCTTCTCATCCATTTTCCTATCAAGGTCATTGTATAACTTTTTGAGTTGATCTTGTCCTATTTCCTCTAAAAGGGTCTTTAGAAACTCTTTAGTTTCTCTTTTTTTGGAAATGGTTCCAGTTAAAATAAGCATCTTTTCCTCAAGAAGACCTTCAGCCTCTTCCACCTCTGGTTCTGCTGTTGGTAGAATATTGAGCAAAGCCTGTAAAACTTCATCCTTATCCTCATTATCATAAATGAAAACACGATATCTGATATTATGAATCATAAATAACAATCCTTATAAAATATTATCTCTTTAGCATAAAAATTCGTAAAAATCATATAAAAATTTGAAAACATGTGAATATATGAAAATATAGAAAATATTAAAAATAGATTAATTAAAAAATAGTTGTTTAAAAATAAAAAATAAAAAGAAAAGAAAAATTAAAAAAAGATTATTTTAATCTTTTTTCACTACCTTTTCCTCTATTTCTACGGCCACGGCCTTTTTTACCAGCACTGGTTAAGCCTCTGAGAGCTCTGCTTCTGTGCTGTTTTTCACAAATCCAGTTAATTTTAGGGTCGTTTTTGATAGAAGGACTTTGTGGGTCTACTAAGATTACTTCAAAGTATTTGTATTTTCCGTCAGCCCATACCCAGTAAGAGTTTAATACTTCCATGTTAGGGTATTTTTTAGCTACACGTTCTTCACCAATTCTTTGAATAGATTTAGCCATGGTAATTTTGTTTACACCCATTCTTTTTGGTCTACGACCGTGTTTGAAACGAGTTTTCCTACGTCCACCACGTCTAACTTTTACTCTAACAACTACAAAACCTTTTTTAGCTCTGTAACCTAAGGATCTTGCACGATCAATTCTGGTAGGTCTGTCAATTCTTACGATTGCAGGTTGTTTTCTCCAAGTTGGAACTCTTTGCCACATAAGTTCTCTTACATAAGACTCATCTGGATTTTTCCATGCATCTCTAATATATTTGTACATCATTTATATAACCTCTTGTTCAGCTTTTCGCCACATCCAAAGGACAATATTTAAATGGTTTTTTTGATTAATCGTATTAGTTTAAATAAACAGTAGTGATTATTCATTTAATTATTAATCAAATTTTAAATATTTTCGTCCATAAGAGTTTAATAATACACGTCAGAATTGTTTTTATTTACTAAATCAAATAGCAAATATTCTAACGTAATTATATATTTACTATTAATCATTTAAAAAGTTTTTGTTAAAAACAGAAAAAAATAAATCAGAATGATAATTAATTTAAAATGATTGTTTGATAAAAAACGAATAAACTATTTTTCTATAAAAAAAGTGGAGCAAAGCTCCACTAGCAGGATTCAATTTT
>CAMODR010000030.1 GCA_946611495.1 uncultured Methanobrevibacter sp.
AATTAATTTAGATAATTATATAATTTAAATCATTTTGATTATTTAGATAATTTAGATAATTTAGATAATTTAGATAATTTAGATAATTTAGATAATTTAGATTATTTGGATTGATTGTTTAAAGAGTGGTAATATGATAAAGGAAAATCAAAGAATTCTAAATGCAGTGCTTGTCATAATAGACATTATTGTAATTCTATTATCATTGATTCTTGCATATTTTGTAAGATTTAAAACCACTATATTTGGTCCTTTAGGAGGATCATTGCCATTTTCAAGTTATTTCATATTCACAGTAGTCTGCATTATTCCAACTTATATACTATTGTACTATTTCTTTGGCCTGTATAAGCCATTTAGGAATCAATCTTCCATTTTTTCAGGTGCAGATGATATTGTAAAGGCTGACATAATGGCATTCATTTTGCTTGTGGCAATTCTCTTTATCATAAACCAACCTAACTTCTCAAGAATTATGCTCTTGCTTTTAAGTCTTTTCGGCATTATTTTTGCTATCTTTGAGCGTGCACTTGTTGTGCTTGTCTTAAGAATGATGAGAACAAACAACCTTAACCTAAAGCATATGCTCATTATTGGTGATAATGAATTGGCATTTAATTTTGCTCATAAGATCAATTCTAAAACATATTTAGGATACAATATTGCAGGATTTTTAGGAAGAAAAGAAAATATAGGCAAGTCTTTCGAAGGAACTAAATTCATAGGCTCTTTTAAGGATTTGCCAAGAGTATTAAAGTCTCATAAGTTTGATAGGGTTGTTATAGCTATTCCCCTTCGGTATTATTATCACTTGAATGAGATTGTGGATGCATGTGAGGAAGAGGGTATAAAGGCGGAAATCATTCCAGATTATTATAAATACCTTCCTGCAAAGCCATCTGTTGACATGCTGGATGACCTGCCAATCATCAATATTAGATACGTTCCTTTAGATGATGCATTCAATAAGTTTAAGAAGATAGTTTCAGATTATGTAATTGCAGTTATAGCAATCATCATAACATCTCCTATAATGCTTGTTACTGCAATAGCAATTAAGCTTGAATCTCCAGGCCCTATAATCTTTAAGCAGGAAAGGATTGGATATAATGGAAAGCCATTCATGATGTATAAGTTCAGAAGCATGAAGGTTCAAAGCGATGAGGAGGAAAAATCCCAGTGGACAACAAAAGACGATCCAAGAAAAACAAGGGTAGGAACTTTCATTAGAAAATGGAGCATAGATGAGCTGCCTCAGTTTTTCAATGTTTTAAAAAGAGATATGAGTGTTGTTGGCCCTCGTCCTGAAAGACCTTACTTTGTAGAGGAATTTAAGAAAACCATTCCAAAATATATGGTAAAGCATCAGGTAAGGCCTGGCCTTACTGGACTTGCTCAGGTGAATGGTTATAGAGGTAACACTTCCATTAGGAAACGTATTGAGTATGATATTCAATATGTAGAAAACTGGAGATTGACTTTAGACGTAAAAATCTGTTTCTGGACAATCTTTAGAAGGAATAAGAATGCTTACTAGCTCAAGCGTTTGCTCAAGCTTTTTAAGCCTTCGGCTTAAAAACCTTGATCAAAAATTTTTGTAGGGCTATGCTTGTTATGGCCTTTACTTTTTCACTTTTTTTAATAATTTAACTTTTAAACTACTTTTATAGTTTAAAACTATTTTTTTATTTACTTTAACTTTTTTTACTTTTCTACAATTTTTTATTATTTTATCAATATTTATTTTTGAATGTAAAATTGATTTTAAATGGTTAAATTAACTTCAAATTGCTAAATTAGTCTGAAATAATCTTTTTTTAGATAAAAAATACATAACTTTATATATTTGGTTAATTAATCAATAATTAAAGATTGTTTTAAAGAGTTAATATTTATTATAATTTTTTTAAATATGGTCTTTTGTATAGTTTTGTATAAATTAATTAAAATAAGTGGTCTTTATAAATTACGAACATTTGAATTTCACATATTTTTAAATTTCTAAACAAATCGATAATTTTTAGTCTAAATGATTTAGTAGATTAATTTAATAAACTTATATTTTCATAAAAATCATGATTTTATAAAATTATTCTCTTGAAATGATAAATTAAATTATTAAAAATTACATATATTATATCATAAATAATAAACATTTATTCGATACATTTATAAATTATTATGATATATTCTTATTGTAATTTCTAAAGTGAATTAGAATAAATGACATTAAGATTAAAAATTTTTATTTAAAAATAGTTATGGTTACATATTTTTAAAGCAATCTTAGGAGCATGAAAATTAGTATCTATATTTGAAAAGTTTTAGGTTTTAGTTTAAATTTATCATTTTGATTAATCAGCTATTATGATATGTTTAAACTGATTATTTGAACTTATTTAAAAGTTAGATTCTTTTTAGAGAAATCATTGGGTTTATTTCTTTGAAAAGCTAATTTATTTTTACACTTGAAATGGAGGTATTAGTTTTCAAATGCTCTGTCTTAAATATTATATATGGATAAAATTAAATTATAATTTACGTGAAAAAAATTGTATTGAATTTGAAAATAATTATTTAAAAAAAATCACACTTGCTTTTTATAATAATTATTTATTCGTTGACTAAATTTATAATTTAATAAAACGAGGGTTTGGTATGGAAAAAGAATTTTTCGAAGGAATGAATTTAGCAGAGGATATTAGTGACGAAGATTTCCAATTGATTGTAGAAGGTTGGGAAAAAGTCCAAGATCAAATATCCAAAGAAGAATTTATATCTAAATTTAATGAACATAAAGAAGAATATCAAGATGCTTCCTTTTTTAAGGATTTAGACTTTATGGATATGGTTGTAAATCCTTTAGTCGGTGGAGAAGACATTGGAGGAGAACCTGCAGCTGCTGTTGTGGAAGGTGAATTTTTAAAAATCTCTGATGTTGAACCAGGAAATGAAGGTTTCAATGTTATTGCAAGAATAATGACAATTGGAAATTCCAGAGTTTTCAAATCCAGAAACGGAAAGGATGGAAAGCTTTGCAATCTACAAATTGCAGATGACACTGGAGAGTTAAGGCTTGTTCTTTGGACCGAAAACATTAAGCATCTCAGACATGTTAGAGAAGGAGACATTGTAGAGATTACAAATATTGAATGTAAAGAAGGTTTTAGAGGCGGCAAAGAATTTTCCTTACGTCCTAGGTCCAGTTTGAAACCAATTGAAGAAGGCAGCGAAAACTATCCTAATAATATAGCTGATTTCCCAGTTTATGAGGAAAACATTATTCAAATTAATGACGTTAAGCCTGATGAAACCGTAAGCATTATTGGAAGATTAATCAGGGTACCTGCTCCACACTCTTATGAAAGCAATGGAAAGAAAGGAAAGGTAACCTCTCTTGAAATTCAAGATGCATCTGGAAAGATCTCATATACCTTATGGAATAATGATGTTAAATTGATTGATACCTTAGAGCTAAAAGAGGGAGACATTGTCAAAATCCTTAATGAACAATCTAGAGAAAGAAATGGAGAAATATCCTTAAGCCATTGGAACGGTAGAATCTGTAAGGCTGAAGGGGATTATGACATTCCTGAATATGAGGAAAAGCTCATTAAAATCGGTGAAGCTCAAGAGATGAATGATGTAAGCTTAATTGGAATAGTATCAAAAGTCCAAGATGTAATCGAATTTAATAGAAATGACGGTTCCAAAGGTTATGTCAAATCAATAGAGCTTAGCGATGACACTGGTCATATAAGAGTAACCCTTTGGGGAGATGACACTAAAAAGGAAATCTCTAAAGGAGATATTGTAAAGGTTATCGGTGGAAATATTGAATATGACGACTATTCCAACGGATACAGAGTCAACACCAATTGGAATACTGAATTGAAGATTAACCCTAATGAAAACAGTGAATTGATCAGTGGACTTAAAGAACTTGCACAAAATTTAGGACCTATTCCAATCACCCAAGTTCATGAAATTGAAGATGATGGGGAAGAGGTTGATGTCATTGGAAGATTAATATCTATTAATGACATTCACAAGTTCCAAAGAGATGATGGAAGTGAAGGATGTGTACGTTCTGGCGAACTTGCTGACGGATCTTCACCTAATGGTCATGTAAGGGTGTCCTTCTGGGATGATAAGACTAAATCTGAATTTAAGATCGGTGGAGCATACTTGATTGAAAATGCAAGAACCCGTATGGGAATGTATGCTATGGAAATTAATGTTGGAAAAACCACCAGATTTATGGAAATTCCAGAAAACGAAGTAACTAATCTTCCATCCTTTGAAGAGTTAGAGGACTCAATTTACATCACTAGAACACTTGAAGAGTTGGATGAGGATGACACTAGCATTAAAGTATTAGTTAGAATTTTAGACATTCAAGAAGCTCGTGAATTCCCAAGACAAGATGGAACCAAAGGATTAGTCGGCAATATGGAAGTTGGAGACGAAACAGGATCCATTAGAGTAACATTATGGGATGAGAAGACCAATATTCCTTATAGTGTAGGAGATGCAATCAAGATTCAAAATCCACGTGTAAGATACAACTCTAACTATGATACATTGGAATTAAGCGTTGGAAATGGAACAAATATTTTAACTCCTTCTGCTAAAGAGTCAGAGTCTATTCCAGACATTAAGGAATTACAAAATAACTTATATGAATCCAAGGAAATTGAAAACCTTTCAGAGGAAGACACTAATGTTAGAATAACTGGTGTATTCAAAGACATTTATGGTCAAAAACTCTTGATTCCTAAATGTCCTCATTGTAATAACACTTTAGAACCTGAAGACATTGACAATGAGGAATGTAGCTTCTGTGGTAATTATATCGATGAACCTAACTATCTTTTAATGCTTCCTGGAAGATTGGAAGATGAAACTGGTGAAGTTCAAGTCACTTTCTTCAATAATTTAGTTGAAGAGTTGATTGGTATGAAACATGACGAAATCGTTGAGCTTTATGAAGCTGAAGGCGGAGATCTTGGTGCATTAGAAGGAAAAGTCAATGACTTAGAAGGATTAACTTTAGAAATCCTTGCAGACGTTTCATTCAATGAATTTGATGAGGATATTAGATTAAGACCTAAAAAGATTTTTAATAGGGAATATTAAAGAGAAAACTTAATTAAATTAGTATTTTTAAGCAGTTAAACTGCTTAATTATTCTATTTTTTTAAATTTAAAATAGTGGGTTGTGCTTTTGAAATTTTAATATTTTATGATTAGAGATAATAAGAATCTGACTGATGAATAAACTAAATTTTTCATGATTATAAGAAAATAACAAACTGACTGATGAATAAACTAAATTAAAAGGATTGATATTTATGGTAGAACTTGAAGACTTGCCTAATGTTGGAGAAAAAACTGCAGAAAAATTAAGAGATGCTGGATTTGCTGATATGATGAGATTAGCTACTGCTACTGCAAAAGAATTATCTGTAAAAGCAGAAATTGGTGAAGGTGTAGCTGAAAAAGTTATTGAAGCAGCTCGTAAAGCAGAAAAAATCGACTTCGAAACTGCATTTGATGTGATGGAAAGAAGGAGAGACGTAGGAAGAATCACCACTGGAAGTAAAAATGTAGATGAATTGATCGGCGGTGGAATAGAAACCCAAGCTATCACTGAAGTATTCGGTGAATTCGGTTCAGGTAAAAGTCAAATTTCTCATGAATTGGCTGTTACTGTCCAATTGCCTAAAGAGCAAGGTGGACTTGAAGGTGAATGTGTATTCATCGATACAGAAAACACTTTCAGACCTGAAAGGGTAGAACAAATTGCAGATGCTTGTGGAATTGACCGTGAAGAAGCTTTACGCAAAATCCATATTGCAAGAGCTTTCAACTCTTCTCACCAAATCTTAATGGCTGAAAAGATCAATGAGTTAATCCAAAGTGGCTGTAATGTAAGATTAGTAATTGTTGACTCTCTTATGGCTCACTTCAGAGCAGAATATGTAGGAAGAGAATCATTAGCAGTAAGACAACAAAAGTTAAATCAACACTTACACGCTTTACAGCAAGTTGCTAACACTTACAATGTTGCTGTTTTCCTTACTAACCAAGTACAAGCAAGACCTGATGCTTTCTTCGGCAGTCCAACTAAAGCTATTGGTGGACACGTTTTAGGACACGCATCCACATACAGAATCTGGCTTAAAAAAGGTTTAGCAGGTAAAAGAATTGCTAGATTAGTGGACAGCCCTCACTTACCAGAAGGAGAAGCAGTATTTAAAGTAACTACTGATGGTATTGTTGATTAAACAAGTTTTTGAGATAATTTCTCCTCAAAAACATTCTAAAAAAAGATTATCGCAGCAATTGCTTGTGATAGCCTTTTTATTTTTTTAGTTTTATTATTTTTAACATTATTCTCTTTTTTTATTTTTCTATTATTCTTATTTTTCTATTATTCTTATTTTTCTATTTTTCTTATTCTTTTTATTGTATTGATTTTTTTATTACAAAACTATTTTAATTAAATAAAACAAAATGTAATATTGCTTAATTAAAAAAAGTTATTTTTTAGATTATAAAAATGTAAATATTTGATAATTAAAAGATTTTAATTTAATTATAAATAAATTAAATTTATTAAAATGTTGATTACTATGGATTTTAGAATAATTATTGCATCAATTATTATAATGATTTTATTAGGGGTTCTCCTTAAGAAATTAGAACTTCTAAAAGAAGATGATGTTGAAACTCTCAATAATTTGGTAATCAATATATTTCTACCTTGCCTTATTTTTGGTTCTTTGTATACTGCTGATATTTCCTTGCTTCCAAGCTTAAGCATTTTAACACTTTCGACACTTCTCACCAGTTTAATTGTAGGGATATGCACTTATATTCTATTAAAATCTTTATCTTGGGATAGAAAGAAAATATGGAGTGTGGTAGTGGTAGTTGTTTTAGGCAATACAGGTTTTTTAGGATATCCAATCAATCAAGGAATCTATGGTGCTGAAGGTTTGATAAGGGCAGTCTTCTGTGACTGTGCAACCTCATTGACTTTCATTATACTAAGCTTTATTTTGATTTTAATATTCGGAGGAACCATTAAGATGGCTTTAAGAAAGATTGTGACTTTTGTTCCTCTTTGGGCAATTGCTCTTGGAATCCTATTCAATTTTTTCAATATTCCAATAACTTCCATTGGAACTACAGTTGTAGGATATCTTGGAGATGCTACCATTCCTTTAATCATGATCTCATTAGGATTGTCCCTTAACCTTACCGGTTTGAAAGATAATCTTATGGAGGTTAGCCTGGCATCTTTCATTAAATTGATATTTTATCCTTTAGTGGCTTTAGGTCTTTTGGCTTTGCTTAATGTTACCGGATTTAATCATACCATTGCATTAATAGAGGCTTCAATGTCTTCAGCAATGTTAGGATTGGTATTGGCTATTAGTTATAATTTGGATTATAAGTTGACTTCAGATTGTATTTTCACATCTACATTGTTTAGCTTAATTACAATTCCTATATTTTTAAGCTTTATAATCTAATCTTTCATCTCTAAAATCAATTAATTTTTAATTTATTTTTCTAATTTTTATGTGTCACCTTTTAGGTTACACTTTTTTTAAAATTTGTTCGTTTTTATTAATATATTTATAATTGTGAAATCCGTTCAGATTATTTTATTCAATTAAAGGGCTCTCGAGGCTTTTTATTTTTTGACTTTCCTAAATTGAAAAAATTTAGGTGTATAAAAATCTATTTTGGATTTCCTTTTTAATGCTATTATTTTCTTATTTATTATTTTTACTATTAAAATAATCTTATTTTTTTCTAAATCTTGTTTATTTTTATTATTTTCTGGATAAATGCTTTTAAAATAGTTAAAAATATTCTCATATATATACTTTACTCCTACTTTTTTATAGAAAGGTTTATATACTCTTATTCCAAACATAAAAATGTCTAATATTTTATATATATAAAAATATTTTATAAAAAATTAGATCAAATGATTAATCATTTTACTTGTACAAGGTGATTTAATGGCAGAAGATATTAATAACGAAGAAATTAGAGTGGGAGTTTACGTATGCCACTGTGGTGTAAACGTCGGTGGAGTAGTAAACTGTCCTGAAGTAGCAGAATATGCAAAAACTTTACCTAATGTAGTAATCGCAAAAGATTACAAATACATGTGTTCTGACCCTGGTCAAAGTCTTATCCAAGATGACATTAAAGAACACAACTTAAACAGAATTGTAGTAGCTGCATGTTCTCCTAGACTTCACGAACCTACCTTCAGAAGATGTGTAGAAGAAGCAGGATTAAACAAATTCTTATTTGAATTTGCAAACTTAAGAGAACAAGACTCCTGGGTACACATGACCCAACCTGCAGAAGCAACTGCAAAAGCTAAAGACTTAACTCGTATGGCTGTTGCAAAAGCTAGATTATTAGAACCTCTCGAAGCTTCTAAAGTAGCTGTAGACAACAAATGTCTTGTTATCGGTGGTGGAGTAGCAGGTATTCAATCTGCATTAGACTTAGCTGATATGGGATTCAAAACCTACATGGTAGAAAGAAACCCAACTATCGGTGGAAGAATGGGTCAATTAGACAAAACCTTCCCTACCTTAGACTGTTCCATGTGTATTCTCGCACCTAAGATGGTAGACACAAACAAACACGAAAACATTGAATTAATTACTTACGCTGAAGTTAAAGAAGTAGACGGATACATCGGAAACTTCACTGTAAAAGTAGAGAAAAAACCTAGATACGTTAAAGAAGATGACTGTACTGGATGTGGACAATGTCAAGAAGTATGTCCTATTGAAATACCTAACTACTACGACGAAGGTGTAGGTATGGTAAAAGCTGCATACATCCCATTCCCACAAGCTGTACCTCTCTGTGCAACTATCGACAAAAACTACTGTATTGACTGTGGTCTTTGTGAAACCGTATGTGGTCCTGACGCAATCGACCGTGACATGGAACCAGAAGAAATCGAACTTCACGTTGGTACCATTATCGCAGCAACCGGTTACGACCCATATGACCCAACCGAAAAATACGAATACGGTTACGGTAGATACACTAACGTAATTACTGCAATGGAAATTGAAAGAATGATCAACGCATCCGGTCCTACCGGTGGTCACGTACAAAAACCATCTGACGGTAAAGAACCTAAACGTGTTGCATTCATCCACTGTGTTGGTTCCAGAGATGAACAAATCGGTAAAGCTTACTGTTCAAGAGTATGTTGTATGTACTCCATGAAGAACGCTCAATTATGTATTGACCACGAAC
>CAMODR010000031.1 GCA_946611495.1 uncultured Methanobrevibacter sp.
ATGGTATTAAAGTTGCTTAGGGACATGCATGATGCTTATAATGTGACTTTAATTATTGTTACTCACGATATTAATGTTGCAAACCTTGCAGAGAGAACCATTAAGATACAAGACGGTCAAATAATTGAAGATAAGTATAATTATTAATTATAGCTTATTTTCTAACTTTTTTTTATTATTTTTTTTAAATTAATATTTTTAAAATTAGTATTTTTTTAGTTTTTTTAGTTATTCAATTATTTCTTAATTGAATGTTTTAGAGTTTTTTATTTATTAGGCTTTAATTTAAATAAAAAAATAAGTAAATAATCCTATGGATTATTTAATTAATTTTTAAAATTTCATCTATATCTAATCTAGATGATTCATATGTATTGATCTTGTCATCAGTTTCATATCCTAATGCAATTCCCATAATGATGTCTTCGTCCTCTGGGACTGGAAGATGATCTCTAATGATGTTTTAATATATAAAAACATATTAGTTATTACTAAATTACCAGTAAGTTTTAACTAACTTATCTCTATTAGTAAATTATCGCGAATAAAATTAAAAATAAAGGGCCTATTTATTTTTATAAATCTTTTATCTTATTAAAAAATAGTTTTATTAAGTTATAATGATTTTAAATAGTTCTAGTAAAATATAAGCATATTTTTTTTAATGATGTATGGCAATAGTTTATTAATTTATTATTTAGTTGAATTATATCTTGAAATTCCTTTTTTCTAAAGTTGATTTTAGAGATCCTGTTAGCATTTCATTATCATAAAGGTCTTTTAGCTCTTCAATTGTTGCCCATTTAAAATCATCATGTTCGTCGCTTATTTGGACCTCTCCACTTATTATTTCAAGATTCATCATTAGTTGAACAGTGTTTATGAACTGATGAGTTCTTCTGCTTGTAAATCTGTCTTCGACAGCCTCAAAAAGACTGACTATATTTACATCAAGGTTGGTTTCCTCTTTCAATTCTCTAATCAGTGCATCATCAAAAAACTCTCCAGGGTCAACCTTTCCTCCTGGAAGCTCCCATTTGTGAGGATTATTTCTGCTTTTCGGATGTCTTCTTAAAATGAGTATCTTATTATCCTTTTTAACTAATCCTCTTACAGTCAATCCCCAATCCTTTTTATCTGTCATTTTTTCCTCTCTTTTTATTAATTTTTTATTATTTCTTATAGATTTTTTATATTTTTTATCTTTTTTAATTTCATTTTAGTCGGACATTCAAGTTCCTTAATTAATTTTATATAATCTTATAAACATATATTTTATTGATAAATCTTATTTTATCATTTTATTTATATTTAATTCACTTAAAGCTAAATAAGATTAAGTAAAATTATCTTAAGTAAAATTATCAAAATCATATTCCTAATTATTCAAATAATTATTGAATTTTTATTTTTAATTTTGTTTTAAATTTTTAATAATTATTTGAGTAATTAATGACTATGATTAAAAGTATTTGGAGAGACAAATATGGATTTAAATATCAAAATAAACGATAAAGGCCATTTAGATATTGGCGGTGCTGATGCATGTGACCTTGTTGAGCAGTATGGCACTCCTATCTATGTAATTGATGAGATGAGAATTAGAGACAACTACAACAGATTTTATAACGCTTTCACTAAATATTATCCTAATTTTAAAGTATTCTATGCTTGTAAAGCAAATACAAACATAGCAGTTTTAAAAATCCTTGAGGAAGAAGGATGCTGCATTGATGCTGTATCTCCTGGAGAAGTTTATATCTGTAAGAAAATGGGATTCTCTGGAGACAGAATACTATTTACAGGTAACAACATCAGAAATGATGAAATGAGTTTTGTAAATGGTGAAGATGTTATCTTAAACATCGATTCCGTTTCAGCACTTAAAAGATTAGCTGAAAGCATCGATCCAAAAGGCAAAAAAATCTCATTCAGAGTAAACCCTATGGTAGGTGCTGGTCACCACGGTCACTGTATTACCGGTGGAGAAATGAGTAAATTCGGTATTATGGAAACTGAAGCTGTAGAAATCTACAAATTAGCTAAAGAATTAGGATTTGAACCTGTAGGTATGCACTCTCACATCGGTTCTGGTATTCTTGATCCAGAACCATTCAAATTAGCTATTGAATCTACAATGAACATTGCAGGTAAAGTTCACCAAGAAGCTGGAATTGACTTTGAGTTCATCGACTTTGGTGGAGGAGTCGGTATTCCATACACTCCTGATGAAGAGTTATTGGATATTGAAAACTTCGCTAAGGAAAATGTTGCTTTATTCAAAGAAAAACTAGAAGAGTTTGATATGGGAGAACCTACCTTATTCCTTGAACCTGGAAGATACATTGTAGGGGACGCTTCTGTAATTCTTGTAGAAGTAAACAGCGTAAAGGAAAGCTACAGAAAATTCATTGGTGTAGATGCAGGATTCAACACCTTGCTCAGACCAGCAATGTATGATTCATACCATCACATAGTTGTTGCAAACAAGATGAATGAAGAGCCTACTCAAGAAGTTGATGTTGCAGGAAACGTCTGTGAATCTGGAGACTTATTTGCAAGAGACAGACCTCTTCCAGACATTGAGGAAGGAGACATCTTGGCAATATTGAATGCAGGTGCATACGGTTACACTATGGCTTCTAATTATAATTCAAGACCACTCCCTGCTGAAATTCTTGTTAAAGATGGCGAATCATTTGTTATTCGTGAAGCACAAACTTATGATGACATATTTGAAAAACAATCTGTTCCTGACCACTTAAAATAGGTCTGGAAATTTATTTTAACTACTTAATAAGCATTTGACTAAAAAATTCTATCAAAGGTGATAAAATGGTAGATTTAAAAGGTTTAAAATTCTCAAAAATGCATGGAATTGGTAATGATTTCCCTATAATTGATGAAAGTAAAGGAGAAGTAATTCCAGAAGCAGATAAGGCTGAAGCTTGTAGAATATTATGTCACAGAAACTTTGGTGTAGGTGGAGATGGAGTATTGTTCGTTGTCCCATCTGATGTGGCAGACATTGGATACAGAATGTTTAATCCAGATGGATCTGAAGCTGAAATGTGTGGAAACGGTATTCGTTGCTTTGGAGATTTTGTCTACAGAAATAAAATCGTAGAAAAGGAAACAATGACTGTTGAAACCAAATCTGGTATCAAAACAATTGAAATCACTGTTGAAGATGGCGAACCAGTCTTATTTAAAGTTAATATGGGCAAATCCACTTTCAAATCAGAGAAAATACCTATGATTGCAGATGAAGAGGAGTTTGTGGATGGTGACCTTGAAGTGATTGACACTACTTTTAAGGCAACTTGCGTTAATGTAGGAAACCCTCATGCGATTCTCTTTGTAGATGATGTTGATGCAATAGACATTGATAAGTATGGTCCAGCTATTGAATGCCATGAAGTATTCCCAGAAAAGATCAATGTTCATTTTGTTGAGGTTATCAGCAAAAATGAAGGAAAAATGAGAACTTGGGAACGTGGGGCTGGAGTTACCCTTGCATGTGGTACTGGAGCTACTTCAACAGCTCTTGCTGGTGTAAAATTAGGTCTTTTTGATAATAATGTCCTTCTTCACTTGCCTGGTGGAGACCTTGAGTTTGAAGTCTATGAAGAAGATGGAGAGCTTGGTGCATTCATGAAAGGCCCTGCAGCATTAGTGTTCAATGCTGAAATTCAATAATTTTCTTATTTTTTAAAATAAGTTTATATTTTCTATTTTTTTATTTTTATTTATTTTTCATTTTTAATTTTTATATCTTTTTTTATTAATTTTCTCATTATTTTTTAATTATTTCTCACTATTCCTATTTTGATTTTGAATTTATAAAAATAGGGAATGATTTATATAGTATGGGATGGAAAAATAAAATTAAGCAGAGAGATTTACTCTCTCCACTTAATTTTTAGATACAAACTAATTATGCTTGAAATCATCATGATTAAAGTCATAATAGTTTGTATCATCCAAACCGCTATATTCATCACCCCTGCAGAGTTTTAGGATTTCTCCATTATAAACTTGCTGCAATACTTATTATGATTTTAATTACTTATAAATTCATTTAGAGAGCATTTGATAAGTAATATTATTATATTCTAGTTAATCAAGTTCTATTTTAATTTTAGGGTTCAATTATTTCTTTTTTGGTTTACTATGTATTGCATATGGTTAACTAATAGAACTTTTTTTTACTTCAAAAATATATAAAAAATTAGTTTGTGAGTATAGTGATATTAAACAAAAATTTATAAAATTAGTTTGAGTTATGCTGGGTTAATCAAAAAATATAAATGAAAATTAGCTTTTTATATGGTTGCCTATAAATCTTTTATCAATTCCCTTTCTGTTTTTATTCCAAGGTATTCTTTAGTGTAAGGACAAGCAAGCCCACATTTAGCGCATAGGCTTTTTCCATTTGTTCTTTTCATTTCTTTCTTTATAAATTCAAAGCAGGTCTCTGCATCAAAGTATTCTTCCCTTTTTCTTCTTGAATTCCATTTTACTTCATTTATTGCATCAACAGGACAAGCATCTTGACAATCTGTACAGTCATCACACTTAGAATCATCTATGGGAGTTCCAACTTTTATAGGCATGTCTGTAAGAATTGTTGATAATCTAAGAGCTGCTCCATATTTTGGACTGATAAGAAGTGCACATCTTCCAATCCATCCAAGACCTGATCTTGTTCCAGTTGTCTTATGTGGAATCTTGCTTGCAAGATTCTTAAAGTCCTTAGCAACTCGCTCACGAGACATTGCCAAAGCATTATAATTCATATTGCTCTTAATGTATTCCTCTCCTTCAAGAACAATGTCATTTAACTTCAATGCCACATTCTTCATGTTTTCCACATATAGTGACTGGTCATCTGTATAAATGGTTTTTAATGCTTCCTTTTCAATTGGAATTCCAATAAGAATACTGTTTGGGTACTCTTTAGGAACATTCTTAATATTTTCAAGGCTAGCAAAACCTACTATTTCCGCTCCTCTTGACTTGAGAAACTCTTCTATTTCCATTGAATTTTTCTCTTCAATATTCATAATACCCCTTGTTTATTTTAGTTTTGCTAGATTGTATAAATGTATGATTTTTATATCCTTAAATTTATTCTTTACATAGTTTATTATTATGTTAGGGGAATTCTATTTTAAAGCATTTAGGTCTGATTTTTCATATTTATTATGTCCTTTAATGCTTTTTTTATAATTCCAACATATTATGGCGTCCTCAAGTTTTTTATCCTTATTATCTTCAAAGAAATCCCTAATGTATTGATTATATTGGAATTGATTGCCAATTTTGGTTTTTTCCTTAGATTCTTGAATTTCATAATATGCATCAATGGCATCTTTATATGTCTTATCTGGATTGGACTTTAACCATTTTTGGAATTTTACTTTAAATTTAAATCCTTTTCCAATTTTACTTTCAAAGAATTCTCTTTTATCTTCGCTGCATTTGAAGTTTTCACCTAAAGTGGAATTTAATGTGATCTCTTTAGAAATTGTCTCTTTGTTTAAATTTGTCTTAGAATATTTATTTTTATTTTCAATAGTTTTTGAATGGTCTAATGATTTTCCAGTATCTAAATAGTAAATAATCCTTTCTTCTAGCTGATTTTTATTTCCACTAACTTTCAACCCTTCTTTTTTACAAAAATCCTTTAATTCTTCTTTTAAAAAATAATATTCTCTGAAGTCTTCACTTTTCAGGTCTTTTGTAAGGGTTGGTCTTTCAGTGGTGTGTGTTGTGTTTTTTGGCATTTTATCCTCGCAAAAATTATAATTGCTCTTAAATCTTGTAGGCATTAATTAATACAATCTCTTCAAAGAAAAATCTTTCGGACTTTGCCACTTCAGCAATGAATCCCTTGCTATCAAGGATATCCAATGTCCTTTCTGTGTCTGAAAGTGAGGACTGTATCATCTGAATAATTCCCTTATCATTTAAATGATTTGGTGCTTCATCTAAAAACCTATCAATCACATTTCTTCCATCTAATCCACCGTCAAATGCATAATTTAAATCATCATCAATAATATCGTCAGTATCGGTAGGAAGATATGGAGTATTAAATAGTAAAACATCAAACTTCTTATTTTTTACAGGCTCAAAAAGGTCTCCAAACTCAAGCTTTATGGTGTTGATGTTGTTTAGTTTGAAATTCTTCTCTGCAAGCTCAAGTGCATTGTAGTTAATGTCTGTTGCTGTAATGTCGTCTGTTAGAAGACTTGCATACATAGAGACAAGGCCTGAACCAGTGCCGATTTCAAGAACGCTTTGACCTTCTTTGATTTCAAGGTTTTCAGCCAAAAGAAAAGTGTCATCTGAAGGTTCATATACCAAATCATCTGTTTCTATTTCAAACTTTCCCATTTTCATTCTTTTTCCTCAATTGATGTGGTCTTTTAATAGGATGGATAGTTCCATAATACTTTCTGGAGATAGGTTTATGGTTCTCTCTAGCAATAATTCTTTAATCTTCGGATTTTCATCTTCTGCATTGTTTAAAATGGATTTTAATTCTTTTTTGTCCTTGAATCCGATTATGTGTCTTGAATCGATTAAAGCGTTTCTTGCCTTTTTATTCCTATGTTGGAATAATGCCTTCACTACTTTAGAGTAGACTTTATAGTCTTCCTCATTGATCTTTTCTTCCTTAGGCTTTAATTCGACAACTGCAGAATCTACCTTTGGTGAAGGAATAAATGATTCTGGAGAAACCTTTGTTAGGAATTTCACATCTGCCTTAAAGTATAACATTGCAGAAAGTCTTGAATATTGCTTTGTTCCCACTTTGCCATTCATCCTGTCTGCAAATTCCTTTTGATACATTAAGATTGCAAGGTCAAAATCGTAATTAAGGAACTTAAAGCTGATTGGTGAAGATATTTGATAAGGTAAGTTTGATACGATCTTATTGAACTTTGGAAAATCGACTTTTACAGCATCTCCATTGATTAATTCAACGTTAGTGATGTTTTCTTTCTCTAAACGTCTCTTTAGAATATTAAAAATAGTTGTATCCTGCTCTATGGCAATGACTTTACCTGCTTTCTTTGCAAGTTCGATAGTTAATGTTCCTATTCCAGGACCAATCTCTAAGACAGTATCTTCTTTTGTTAAATTGCCATAATTAATGATTTTTTTTCTTTTAAAATCGTCGATAAGGTAATTTTGTCCTAAGTTCTTATTTAGCTTAATGTCATTTTCCTGCAGTATCCTTTTGGTCTCTTTAGCCAATGATATTTTCTCTGACAATTAATCACCTATCGAAATAGTTAGTTAAAAAGTTGTTCGTAGATTAATAATTATATTTAATTACAATTTTAATCATATTGGGCATTTAAATTATATTTAAGTTGCAATTTTAATCATTTTTGGCATTATAAAAAAAGTAAAAAAATGAATTAAGTAAATTCATACTTAATTCTTAGAATAGTTTTTTATTTAAAACAGATTATTCTTTCTTATCAGAACTTTCTTGTTTTGGCTTTCTATTTTGGTTTCTGTTCTGATTTCTGTTTTTATTGTTTCTGTTCCTGTTATTGTTTCTCCTTCCTTTTTGATTTCTTCTTTTGTTTCTATATTTTTTGTTTCTGTTGGAAGGATGTCTGCTTGGCACTTGGGTAAACATATAGTATTTTTTCTTTCCTCTTTTCACTTGAGTTGTGTCAAGCTCTAGCTTAACCCTTTTTGCAAGCATGTCAACAGGATCTCCAAGAAGTGGAACTCTTTTCTTTAAGTCATCAAAGTCTTTGAAAGGCTCTTTTTTACGTTCTTCAAGAATCATTTGAGTATGCTTTTTACCAATTCCTGGAATCAATTCTAATTTATGCATTTTAATGTTTAAAGAGTCGATTTCGTTAAAGAATTTTATGTAAATGTCTTCTTTTTCTGAAATGATTTCCTTAATTGCATATTCCAATTCAATTCTGCTTGTAGCAGTTAATTTTTCATAATCAAGTAATCCTTTTACTCGGTTTATCTTATCCCTTTTTCCAGAACCTATGTAAACTTTGTCATGTATTTCTAAATCAATTCCTTGTTTTGGAGTAACTTCGATTAATGTGAACTTATCTACACCAATAGCCTGTGCGATTGGCTTTCCATGAGCAGTTGGCCTTTCTGGATTGATATATCCAAATTTAAGATAATCTAATATTATTACATTCTCTTCTTTTTTTGGAGTCGGATTATCAATGTTTGGATTATCCATATTTTCACCTCTAATTATTGTCCTTTAAAGTAATTTTTATTTATAATTTCAAGTTTTATAATTTATATGTCTCTTATTTATATTAATTTGTTAAACATTTAATATTAATCTTTTTATTATTAATATTCAAATATCTAATGTTTATAATTTAAATGTTTAAAATTTTAACTTATTTTTAAGTTTAATATAATAATATTAGTTTAAATAGTATAAATATTTTTAATAAAATTGTATAAATTTAGGACACTATTTAAAAAATCATATTCATTTTGGCAGTTTTGTATGGGTATTGTTTTAAAAATTAAAGTATTAATTGATTATGTTTGTGGGTGGTGTTGTTTAAAAAAAGAAAAAGTGATCCTAGAAAAATCTAGGATTCAATCTGTTGTTTTTAGCTAATTGTCAATTTTCCAGTTTTGCTTACTGTATTAAATGTGTTGTCTCCTGCATATTTTACAGTAAAGCTGTATGTTCCTTTTTTAGATAAGCTTACCTTAACGCTAGCAACTCCATTTGCATTAGTTGTTCCTGTGTAGGTTTTGCCGTTAACGGTAAATGTTATTTTCTTGGATTTTATAGGATTTCCTAATGCGGTCTTGAATGTGGCAGTCAAGGTTTTGGTTTTAGCGTTTTTCTTATAGGATTTATTTGCAGTTGTAAGCTTTGGGCTTTGCTTGGTTACATTGATTTTAGCAACAATGAATGATGCATTGTATTCATCGTCTCCAAGGAATGCCACTGCAAAGGTGTAGACTTCTGCTCTTGCAAGGTTTATTTGCAATTTTGCAAATCCTTTTGCATCAGTTGTCTTATTATATATCTTACCGTTAAATCCGATTTTTATTTCTTTATTCGCTAAAGGGTTTCCTCCAACATCTGTTAGGGTTACGTTGAAGTATTTGCCCACTCTACCGTCAGATGCAGTGTTTACAGCAACAGTTTTCATATCATTATAGTTTATTTTTGTTCCTGCACGTTTTACTGTGTTATTGATAATGATTGTGTTGTTTATCTCCTTAATGATTTCATTAGTGATAACTGTTGTTCTTATGGAACT
>CAMODR010000032.1 GCA_946611495.1 uncultured Methanobrevibacter sp.
AAAATAAAAATTTTCTTTTTTTATAATTTATCAAAATTTGTTTTATTTTTATTAAACTATTTATTTAAGTTTTAATATAATATTATTAGTTTCAGTTTCATTTATTATATGATGGTTGTGTTATCATAATTTGGAAATTTAAAAGGTTTGATGAATTGACACGAGATGAATTGTATGAGATTATCAAATTAAGAATCGAAGTCTTTGTTGTTGAGCAGGATTGTCCTTATCAAGACCTTGATGATAAAGATAAGAATGCTTATCATTTATTTGTTGAGGATAATGGTTTAGTGGTGGCAGTTTTAAGAATATTGCCTGAAGGTGTTTCATTTGAAGACATGGCTATTGGAAGACTTATTGTAAAGAAATCTTATAGGGGACGTGGCATCTCTCGAAAGATGATGAATAAGGCTATAAGTTTTATAATAAATGATTTAAACAAGTCTAAAATAAGACTCTCTGGCCAAGCATATCTTCTTGAGTTTTATGAGTCTTTAGGATTTAAGAGAGTTTCTGATGTCTATTTGGAAGATGGAATAGATCATTATGAATTTTTGTATGAAAAGGATGCTGATTAATCTTTTTTGTAAAAAAATGCTCATTAAACTTTTTTGTGATTAATATGAATGCAATTTTTAAAAGAAAAAGTATTAGAAAATTCACTGATAGGGAAATAGAAAATGAAAAGATAGAGAGACTTTTAAAGGCAGGAATGCAGGCCCCATCAGCTATCAATTCACAGCCTTGGGAGTTTATAGTTGTAAAGGATAAGAAAGGAATAGAATTGATTGAAAACATGAGCCAATATTCTAAACCTGCTAAGACTTCCACTTGCTGCATAATCCCATGTTTCAATAGGAAATATACAGATAAGTTTGAGGATTACTGTTGGGTTGAGCAAGATATGGGTGCATGCACTGAAAATATCCTATTGCAAGCTGTAGAGGAAGGTCTTGGAGCCGTATGGCTTGGAACATATCCTAATGAGGAAAGAGTTAATTACTTAAAGAAACATTTTAATATTCCTGATAATGTTTATCCTTATTCTGTTATTGTGTTAGGCTATCCAACAGAGGATTATCATGGAGAAAGCCGTTTTGATGAAAGCAGAATACATTATGAAACTTATTAGTCATTTAAAATATATTTGAAAAATCATTTTGTAGAAAAATAATTTTATAAATTATTTTAAATCATTTATAAATTATTTTATTAATCATTTTAAAAAATAATTTTATTAAAAAAATCATTTATGTGGGTGTAAAAATGGAATGTGAAGAATTTAGAGTAGATTTAGACGATATTACTGAAGAAGAATTAATTCAAAGCCAAAGAGAATTGGAACTTGTCTTTAAGCTTAACCATACCTTACCAAGGTCTGAAGAATATTTTGAAATCTTAAAGGAATTGTTTGGAGACAATCTTGGTGAAGGCAGCTTTATTGCAGCGCCAATTGCAGGTGCAGCATTGGATAATCTAAAGATAGGAAAGAATGTTTTCATTAACAGCAACAGCCTTTTAATGTCTAGAGGCGGAATCACTGTAGAGGATAATGTAATGATGGCTGCAAATGTTCAAATCATTTCCAATAATCATGATGAGTATAAGCGCCAAATATTGACCTGCAAGCCTGTCTTGATTAAGGAAGGCGCTTGGATTGGTGCAGGTGCAACTATTCTTCCGGGAGTTTCTGTAGGAAAGCATGCTATTGTAGGAGCTTGTGCTGTTGTTACAAAAGACGTTCCTGATTATGCTGTAGTGGTTGGAAGCCCTGCTAAGGTAATCAAGACTTTAGATAAGGATAAATTTGAATAATTTTTTATCTAATTTTCTTTAATGTTTTTTAAGTGTAAAAATTCTTTTTAAGTTTTTATTGTAAATCTTTTATAGTAAGGTGTAAAAATGAAGTTAAAGGAATCTGAAACTGTAAGAAGCTTTCTAGCTATTGAAGTTGATAATGATTTAATTCCACAAATTACAGATGTTCAAAAGGAGTTTAAAAAGACAAATACAAGGATAAAGTATGTCCCTCAAGAGAATATGCATTTAACCTTGAAATTCTTTGGTGAAATCGATGGGGTAATGATTGAGGACATTTCCTTAGCTGTGGAAAAGGTCATAAAGAATTACTCTTCATTTGATTTGAACATAGAAAATTGTGGTTGTTTCCCTAATAGGAATGTCATTAAGGTCCTTTGGTTAGGATTAAGGGAAGGCTCTCCAATCACCAGCCTACAAAAGGATTTAGATAAGGAATTTAGAAAGCTTGGATTTAAAAAGGAAAGAAACTTCATTTCACACTTGACAATAGGAAGAGTTAAAAGTCCTAAGAATAAGAAAGAGATTAGGGAAAAGATTGATGAGTTTGAGAATGTGAAGATAGGAAAGATGACAGTCTCTAGAATCCATTTAAAAAAGAGCACTTTAACTCCTGATGGTCCAATTTATGAGGACATTAAGGTTTTCGACTTATAGTTGTCTTCATTTTCTTTTTTAGATTCTTTAATTGAATTTTTATCATTTATTACTATTTTTACTATTTTTACTATTTTTATTCTTTTATTTTTTAATCTTAGTCTATTTTAAATATTTTTTATCATTTTTCTTTTTTTATTTATTTATTTTTTATCATTTTGTCTTTTTTTAACATTTTTATCTAAAAATAGTCTGATTTTTTATAATAATTAAGTTTATATAAGACAATAAACAAAGTAAATATTGTGTTATAATTGATACATTAATGTATAAATTTATACATTTAACATTAATTATTTGTATTATTTAATAATTTTGAGCTAATGTTTTATATAAATTAAACAAATCTTATAAAATTTAAGTAAAATTTATACAAACATAAATTATAATAAAGGTTATTGACAAAATAATATAATGTTGTAAATATATATTATAACATAAACCATAAGGAGACTAATCTTATGACAGAAATAGGAAAAAGAATTCGTTTAGAAAGAATTTTCAATAGAAAAACAGGAAGAACTGTTATCGCTCCTATGGACCATGGTGTATCCAGCGGTCCTATTAAAGGAATCGTTAACATTGACGAGACTGTTGAAAAAATCTCCCAAGGCGGAGCAAATGCAATTCTAATGCATAAGGGTATTGTTGGAAGAGGACACAGAGGATACGGTAAGGATATCGGTCTTATTGTACACTTATCTGCAAGTACTTCACTTAGCCCAGACCCAAACAATAAGGTAACTGTAACCAGTGTTGAAAGGGCTATTCAATTAGGTGCAGACGCTGTATCTGTCCATGTAAACATAGGATCTGAAACAGAACCTGAAATGCTCATCCAATTAGGTGAAATCGCTGAAACCTGCAGCTACTGGGGTATTCCATTACTTGCTATGATGTACCCAAGAGGTCAAAAGGTTGAAAATGAGCATGATGTGGAAATGGTTAAGCATGCGGCTCGTGTAGGTTCAGAACTTGGTGTGGATATTGTAAAGACCAATTATACCGGTGACCCTGACAGCTTTAAGGAAGTTGTTGATGGTGCATTAGTTCCTGTAGTCATTGCAGGAGGACCTAAAGTTGAAACCGATAGGGAACTTTTAGAAATGGTAAGGGATTCCCTTGAAGTTGGAGGAGCAGGTGTAGCATTCGGAAGAAACCTTTTCCAAGCTAAAGAACCTGGAAAAATCACTAAAGCTATTTCAGAAGTTGTCCATAACGAAATGGATGTTGATGAAGCTTTAAAAATCCTCAAATAGATGTTCTTTAAATTTCTAAAATTATTGATTATATATTATTCTAATAATTGGATGATAATTTAAAGCAAAAAAATTTTTTTATTATTAAACTTATTGAATTATAAAGGAGATTATACCATTGCCAAATAAATTCGCTTGGATTATGTCCCCAAAAGCAAGTTGGGACGATAAGAAAGAGTTAATCACAACTTCACTCGAATCTGGAATTGAGTATGTGCTTGATTTGGAAGACAGTGAAAACATTAGGAAAGTAGGTAACTTTAAAATTATTTCAAACAGGGAAGATGCTGATATCTATTTAGTTGGTATAGATGGTGAAGGAGATAATACTCTTGAGCTAAAAGATAATCTAAATGAATCAGTTGACCTTGCAAAAGCAAAGGAAGCTAAAAATGCTGGAAAAACTGTTTGTGCCTATATATTGATTACAGATAAATTGCATGAGCAATTGGCTGTTGTCTTAGGAAAAGTTGTTGATTATATAATCCTTGTTGGAACTGACTGGACTATAATTCCTCTTGAAAACATTATTGCAGACTTGCAGAAGGAAAATGTTAAGCTCATAGCTGGCGTAAGTGATGCTCACGAGGCAAAAGTAGCTATGGAAACATTAGAAGTCGGCACTGATGGAGTAATATTTGAAGCACGTGACTTTGCTCAAATTAAGGACATTTCTAACTTAATTGACAAGCTTTCTACAGAATCCTATGAGCTAAGGGACTTGACAATAACCAATGTTGAGCCAGTAGGCTCTGGAGATAGGGTTTGCATTGACACAACAACAATGATGAAGCCTGGAGAGGGCATGTTGATTGGATCATACTCTAAAGCAATGTTCTTTATTCATAGCGAAAGCCTTGAAAGCGAGTATGTTGCATCACGTCCATTCAGAGTGAATGCAGGTCCTGTTCAAGCTTATGTCATGGTTCCAGGTAACAAGACACGTTACCTTTCAGAACTTGAAACTGGTGATGAGGTATTAATCGTAGATAGTCAAGGAAAAACCAAAAAGTCTATTGTTGGAAGATCCAAAATAGAAAAAAGGCCTTTACTCCTTATAGAAGCGGAATACGAAGATATGAAAATAAAATCATTAGTTCAAAATGCTGAAACCATAAGATTAGTCGATGAGAATGGAGAACCAGTTTCCGTTTCTGCCCTTGAAGTGGGAATGAAGGTTAAAGGGTTTATTGACGATAGCGCAAGACACTTTGGTATTGCAATTGATGAGAATATTATTGAGCAATAGTCTCAAGCTTTTTTGGCCTTCGGCCAAAAAACCTTGACCAAAATTTTTATTTATGGTTGTTTAGACTACCCCTTTTTTAGGGTTGCTTTAATATTCCCTTTTTCATGATTGCTTAAATGCTTATTTTTTATTTAATTTATTTTTACTTTTCTTTCTTCTTAAATGCTTTTTTTTATTTAATTTATTTTTACTTTTCTTTCTTCTTAAATGCTTATTTTTTATTTAATTTATTTTTACTTTTCTTTCTTTATTTTAAATGATTTTCTTTATAGTTATTTAATTGATTTCTCCTATTTTTCTTATATGTACTATTTTTCTAATATTGCTATTTTAATTAATTTTTTCTTAATTTTCTATATTGCTTACTTTTTTTATGAAATTATAATCTCTTATTTTTTAAAACTATATAAATTAATAAAACTAAAAATAGAACTAATAAAGATTATTTATAATCAATCAATAAATTATTTAAATTTAAAAGGAATGAATATTATGACTCCTGAAGAATTGTTTAATGAATCTAAAAATATCATACCTGGAGGAGTTAACTCTCCAGTTCGTGCATTCAAACCTTATCCTTTCTTTGTTAAGGAGGCTAAAGGCTCTCATATTATAGATACAGAAGGAAATGATTATGTTGACCATTGTTTGGCTTATGGACCTATTCTATTAGGTCATAGTGATGATGACGTAATGGAAGACGTTTATAATCAAATGAAAATGGGAACTGCATATGGAGCTCCAACTGAAAATGAGATTAAACTGGCTAAGGAAGTCATTGATAGGGTTCCTTGTGCTGAAATGGTTCGTTTTGTAAACTCAGGTACTGAAGCTACTATGGCAGCTATTCGCCTTGCAAGAGGCTTTACCGGCAAAAATAAGATAATCAAATTTGAAGGATCTTACCATGGAGCTCATGATTATGTCCTTGTAAAGTCTGGTTCTGGTGCTGCTTGCTTGCCTGACTCTGCAGGAATTCCAGAAGACACTACCAAAAACACACTTTCTGTCCCATTCAATGATGTTGAAGCACTTACCAAATTGATTGAAGCTGAAAAGGACAATATTGCTTGTATTATCGTAGAGCCTGTAATGGGAAACATCGGTTGTGTAGAGCCTAATGTCAAATACTTGAAATTCTTAAGGGAAATCACTAAGGAAAATGATATCCTATTGATTTTTGACGAGGTTATTACCGGTTTTAGAGTATCTCGTGGAGGAGCTCAAGAGTATTATGGAGTAAAGCCGGATTTAGTAACTTTTGCTAAGGTTCTTGGTGGAGGATTCCCAATAGGCGCTTATGCAGGTAGAAAGGACATTATGGAAATGATTGCACCATCAGGTCCTGTTTATCAAGCTGGAACATTCAGTGGAAATCCTATTTCAATTCAAGCTGGACTTTCCACATTAAAGAAGTTAAACTATGAGTTTTATGGAAATATGGCTAGAAAAGGAGACTTCTTAAGAAATAACATTTCAGATATTGTGGATGACTTAAACTTAGATCTTCAAGTTGTAGGTTTGGCTTCAATGTTCCAGATCTATTTCAACTCAGAGCCTGTTATAAACTATGAGATTGCCCAAAAGTCAGATTCCAAAAGGTTCTTGGTATACTTTAGGGAATTGTTGAAAAATGGAGTTTTCATCCCACCAAGCCAGTTTGAGTGCAATTTCATTTCAGGTGCTCATAGCGAAGATGACTTAGTTAAAACTTCAGAAGCTATTGAAAAGGCATTAAAGGTTGCTTGGGAATTATAGCTCAAGCTTTTTGAGCCTTCGGCTCAAAAACCTTGACCAAAATTTTTATTTCTTTATTAAATTAAAGTTAAAGATTATTTATATATTTAAGAATATTATTTTTATGTAATTGAAGTTAAGATAGACTTAATATTTAAAAAATTATCTTTTATGTATTTATTCTAATTAATTTCTAAAAGGAAAGGGAGTTAAATGAACAGAAGGTCTAAATTAATCATTGGAATATTGGTTGTCATTATTTTAGCCATTCTTGTTTTTGCCATTGGAACTTTTTTCATTAGTGATGACTTGTCCAGCGGTGATAAGGATATACTTATTTGCGCAATCGATGAAAGCGAGCCTCGTCCTGGAATGGGGGCATGTGATATGGCATTTTTAGTCCATTTGGATGATGGTGGAATTGTAAATTACACTCCAATCTATCCTCATGGCATGGTTCATCCAACTGTAGCCGAACCTGAAGAATATCAAGCTATGGGTGCAGGATCTCAATTGCTATTGCATGATTGCTTCTATTGGTCTGACAATCAACAATGCTTACAGTATGCTAAGGAAATTCTTGAGCATAATACCAATTACACTGCAGATGCTGTGGTTGCTATAAACAGTCAGGCTCTTGATGATATCATCTCATCAGCAGGTACCTTAAAGTCTAATGGTGAAGATGTAAATGCAAGCGCTATTGATTTCATTAGGGAAGAGCAAAACACTATGGGAATGACAAGAGGCGACTCTGTTATGGTTATAGTGAATGCTTTAGTCAATGCTGCAAAGAATCCTGAAAAAAGGGACAAGATGATGGAAGCTGCATTGAGGGAATACTCTGAAGGACATATAGCTATGTATCCTGAAGGCTCATTTGCAAAATTGCTTGCATCTAAAGGCATTAAGGCAATGGTTGAGTAAATTTACTTGAATTTGCATGATAATTTTTGTTCATTGGCAGGTTCATTTCTTCCAATGAGCTTTAATTTTTAATTGCAAATGAAAAATCTTACTTTACTTTTTTTATTAAAATTACTTATTTGAATTTTACTATTTTTATCTTTTTATTAGTTTTTTTACTATTTAATTCTTAATCAGGTGTTATCATGAATCAAAAAGAATATTGGGATAGCGTCTCAGAGGATAAGGAGTTTACAACTCCATTTCATCCAAAGGACTTTGCTAGATATGTTAAAAAGGATGACTTTATTGTGGATATAGGCTGCGGCTATGGCAGAACATTAAGAGAGCTAAAGGAACTTGGATACACAAATCTTAGAGGATATGACTTTTCCGAAAATATGATTAAAAGGGGAAAAAGGGAAAATCCTGATTTGGATTTAAGGATTAAGGAAAATGAAAAAATAGATTTGCCTGATGAGAGTGTAGATGTCATAATTCTTTTTGCAGTTCTCACATCAATAATCACTGACGAGGAGCAAAAGGAACTTATTTCAGAAATATATAGGGTTTTAAAGCCAAATGGCATTTTTTATCTTACAGATTTTCTATTGAATGATGATGATAGGAATCTGAAGAGATATGATAAGTATCATGATGAACTTGGAATTTATGGATGCTTTAAGCTTAGCGAAGGTGCCACATTGCGCCATCATAGTGAAGAGCATATTTTTGAATTGGTCGAATCATTCGAAAGGAAAGAGTATCAGCCTGAAGTTTATGACACTATGAATGGACACACATCTAATGGATTTTATTATATTGGCATGAAATGAAATCCTATTCTATTAAAAAGTTAAAATAGTAAATTTAAGCATTATTTTAAATAACCTATTTTAATCATTTTTTTTGAAAAAACTTTATAAATAAGTGAAAATAATATATAATTAGTAATTTTTATATTCAATTACTTAATATTATTTTGTTTTGGAGGATAATGAAATGAAAATTATAGCATTACAAGGAAGTCCACGTATTGGTGGAAACTGTGACGTATTGATGGATGAAATGATTAAGGGTGCAGAAGAAAATGGTCATGAAGTAGTAAAATACTACCTTGAAGAAGAAGACATTGCAGCATGTAAGGCATGTATGTACTGTGCTGAAAACCCTGACTGTGTACGTGCTGACGACGGTAACAAGATCATCAACGATTTGGTAGCTGCAGATGGTGTAATCTTTGCAACTCCTATCTACTATGGTCAAATGACTGCTCAAGCAAAAACAATCATTGACCGTTTTTATGCTATCGGACAAAACCCAGATAAAAGCTTAAGCGGTAAAGCAGCACTTATCTTTACTGAAAATCAACCTGAAGGAACCTATAAGGATTACATTGAATTAACCAAATTCTCTCCATTCACCTTTATGGGCTATGAAGTAATTGGCCATGTTGATGCAGGAAGCGCTGGTCCAGCAGGTATCGTTGCAGAAGAACAAGAAGACAAATTAAAAGAAGCTTATGAATTAGGTAAACAATTCTAAATTACCTAATCCTTTTTTTATC
>CAMODR010000033.1 GCA_946611495.1 uncultured Methanobrevibacter sp.
TAAGATACGATAGGCTGATTAAGATTCTGGCTCTTTATAGGATTACTTTAGGTCAAGCTAGACAAGAAGAATTGTTGGATTCCATTATATCAAATGCAGAATTAGACAATTTAGATGAGTTGTTTATTAATTTAAGTCCTTTTTATAAGGAATATATGAATGAATAGACCATAATCTATTCATTCTATAACGCCCATAACTTTAACTATTTTTAGACCAATATTTTTAAATCATATTAAGTTTAATCTAATATTGTGACAAATTAGGAATAAATAACATGCAAAAAGATCTTTTTAACAACGATATGCCTGCAAAACCTTTTTTAAAATGGGCTGGAGGTAAAAAACAACTTATTAAAGAAATAGAATCCAGACTCCCACAGGAAATAAAAGATTCTAAAAAAATTGATAAGTATTTTGAACCTTTTGTAGGTGGAGGGGCCGTCTATTTTTACTTAATGGCTAATTATAAAGTTAAAAAATCCTATTTGTATGATGTTAATAAAGAGCTTATTTTAACTTATAATGTTATCAAATTCAATCCAAAAGAATTAATTGAAGAATTAAAAGGGCTTTCTGAAGAGTATTTACATAAAAAAAATGATAAAAGGTCTGAATTTTTTTATAATATCAGAAATTCATTTAATGAAAATTTAAAAACCTTTGATTTTGAAAACTATGATGAGAGTCATGCTAAAAGAGCAGCACAAATAATTTTTTTAAATAAAACTTGTTTTAACGGACTTTTTAGAGTTAATCGTAATGGAGAATTTAATGTTCCTTTTGGAAGATATAAAAATCCTAAAATTTTAGATAAGGATAATATTATTTCTGTCTCAAAGGTCCTAAAAGACACTGAAATTGTTTGCAGCAGTTATGAAAAATCAAAAAAATTGATTGATGAAAATTCATTGGTATATCTAGACCCTCCATACCGTCCATTAAGCAATACTTCATATTTCAATAACTATTCTGAATTTGCATTTAATGATCATGAACAAATTAAATTAAGTGAGTTTTACAAAGAAATTTCATTAAAAGGTGCCAAAGTAATTATGAGTAATTCAGACCCTAAAAATGAAAATAAGGATGATAATTTCTTTGATGACATTTATAACGATTTTAATATTGATAGAGTTCTAGCAAAAAGGTCAATTAATGCAAATGGTAAAAATAGAGGTAATATTTCAGAATTAATTATATATAATTACGATATTTGAATTAAAAATTTATATATAGTTTTATATAGTTAAATTTATAAATTTTAGATCAGGAAAATTATCTAATCTTCCAAATAATAGTGCAATAGATCTAAATTAAAATTTTAAGGCATATTAAGCATTTTATGACACATCAAATGCTTATGAAATTGCTAAAGATTACTGATTTTATTGAGGGGTGTAATTGAATTTTCGTGATATTAATTTTAAAGAACATTATGATTCTCAAAAGGATGATTTGTTAAACGATTTTTACATCCCTGCATTATCTAACACTAAAAGATACAAACGTGTTGTTGGTTATTTCAATTCCAAAAGCCTTTCATTAGTAGCTATGGGATTAAAAGATTTTATATTAAATAATGGGCAAATGGACCTTCTTTGTGGAGTGGACCTTGACCCTGAAGATGTGAATATGGTGAAATTTGCATCTGAAAAGCCTAACGAAATTCTAACTTCTAATTTTTTAAGCAATCTTGACAATATTGAAGATGAAATAGAAAGACATCATGTTGAAGTCTTGGGATGGATGATAGCCCATAAATTACTTAGGATCAGAGTAGCAGTAAAAATTGATGAAAATGGTGTTCCTAAAGCCAAAGAAGCAGGAATACTTCATTATAAAATAGGTTTGATGTATGATTTTAAAGGCAATCTGCTTTCTTTTAGCGGTTCAATTAATGAAACTGCAAAAGCATGGAAAGACAATCTGGAGGAATTCCACCTATTCAGATCTTGGAAAAGCGGAGAATTAAACCATTTAAAAGAAAATCTGGATACTTTCAATGATTTATGGAATTCCAAACAAGATTCCTATAAAATTTTGGACATTCCAACTGCTGTTGAAGAAAAGTTAATTGATTTAGCTCCAAAAGACTTTGGTGACTTAATTTTTCATGAAAAATCTTCTTCAGAAATTCTAGATAAAAATAAAAAAAAGGAATCTTCTGTGGAACTATATCCATATCAAATCAAAGCCCGTGATGCATGGTTGGATAATGATAAAAGAGGAATTTTTGAAATGGCAACAGGTACTGGAAAGACATTTACTGCATTAGGCTGTCTTGATACTCAAATTAAAGAGAATGACCAATTAGTGACAGTCATAACTGTTCCCACAAAACATTTAATACCTCAATGGACAAAATCAATTGACAGTTTTGGATTAAATTATGATAAATTATTGGTTGCCTCAGGAGACACTAATTGGAGAATAACTGTAGAAGAGGCTTTACTGGATTTAAGGCTAAAAATCATAGATAAATTAATCATAATAACCACTCATGACACTTTAGCCAGTACAGACTTCATAAATCTTTTAAAATCTAATAAACGATTTAATTATTTCTTAATTGGAGATGAAATGCATGGTTTAGGATCTAATTTTAGAAGTTTAGGCTTGATTGAAGAGTATGATTTTAGATTAGGTCTTAGCGCAACTCCTAAAAGATTTTCTGATGAAGAATCTGATTTCTTATTTGAATACTTTGGAGACAGTTTATTTGAGCTTACTTTGCGTGATGCGATTTACAATTACTTCAATCCCATGACAAACAAATCTTATCTCACCCCTTATAATTATTATCCTTATTTCTTAAGCTTGAATCAAGACGAGCTTGAAGATTATAAAAAATTAACTTTAAGCCTGTTTAAATGCTCAAATGACGATTCCGGCGATAAAAATAGAGAAAACCTGTTATTTAAAAGAGCAAATATCATTAAAGATGCTGAAAATAAATTTCAAATTCTAGAAGAAATTCTGGATGGTATGGACGATTATTCTGGTTTGATTGTTTATTGCAGCACCAACCAAATTGATAAGGTTCTCTCAATACTTGCAGACAGAAATATCATTTGCCATAAATTCACAATGGAAGAAGGAACAACTGCTAAAGAGTTATATGGTGGATTAACTGAGAGAGAATACATTTTAGACGATTTCAGCAAAGGAAATTACCAGGCATTGGTTGCAATGCATTGTTTAGATGAAGGGGTTGATGTTCCATCTGCTTCCAAGGCAATATTCATGTGCAGCAGCAATAGCTCTAGAGAGTTTATTCAAAGAATTGGAAGAGTAATAAGAAGATACGAGGGTAAAACCCATGCAGACATATATGATATGATAGTAAAGCCTTCTGGAAGACAGTGGGACGAATCACTGAAGAAATTTGAGTTATCAATTTTTGAAAAAGAAAAAAACAGATATGAAGAGATCGGATATAGTGCAGAAAATTATGATTACGTTATTGATGAATTAAACAAATATTTTTAAGGGTGTTTGAAAATGAATAGTTCCAAGAAAATTCATGATAGTTTGATAAAAAATTCCAAGGACGAAAATGTGGCTGATTTTTTAAAAGCAGTCTTTATTAAGGAAAATCAAGGTTTGAGTCGTTGGAATGATGTTTATGACGAATTGATTGAACAATACTCAGAGGTTGATTACAATGAGGATTGAAGAGATTCAATTCAAAAATTTCAGAAAATATGTGGATACAAGCATTCGCTTTGAAAAAGCGGATAATGACATACATGCAATTATTGCAGATAATGGTGTGGGAAAAACCACTTTTTTAAATGCTATGACTTGGTGCCTTTATAATGAAGAACCTAAAATCAAAGATAAAAAAGAGGCATTGCCTACTTTGAACACTGATGTGAGCAATAATTCAGAAAATAGCAAGGAAGAAGCTTCTGTTTCATTGATTATCAGTGACAATGGCGATAGAATCGTTTACAAACGCAGCGATATTTATAAGATACACAGCGTAAACAGCAAATATTATGAAGACTATGGAAAACGGGAAGAACTGATTGACCAGGATTTTTCAGTTACTGAAATCATAGATAATGTTTCAAATATCATACGCGATGAAGAAACATGCAATGAATATGTTTCATCTTTCATTCCTGAATCAATTAAAGAATTTTACTTCTTTGATGGAGAACAATTAGATAACTATTTCCTAAGTTCATCAAATATTCAAGATCAGGTTTTTACTTTATCTTACATTTTCTTATTAGATTCCATGGAAAGAAGATTAAAACAAAAAGAAAGGGAATTCCGTAATAAAGGAAGTTCAAATGAAAAATCAGATGATAAATTAAAAGAATTAAATGACATGATTGATACCATTGAATCTGAAAAGGACAGACTTAATAAACTCACTAAGGCGTATAATGATAAATCAGCCGAATTAGATGAATTAATGACTTCTTTAGGCACAGTTCCATCCCTTACAAAACTTGAAGAGAAACGGGAGAAGAAAGAAACCCTAAAATCAAACCACGAAAAAATTATCAAAGAACGGGAAAAATCTTTAATGGATTTGATTATTAAAGAATCTCCTAAAATACTTGCAAATAAAGCATTTGAAAAAAGCATGGAATTGATTCAAACCAAAAGAGGCCAAGAAGATTTTATTTATCAAATTGACGAGGATATCCTAACAGATTCCATAGAGGAGTGTTCCTGTAAGGTTTGCGACAGATTATTAAACGACGAATTAATCGAATATATAAAAGATAAAAAAGCCAAATTGTATCTTATTTCTCCTGAAGAAAAAGTATTGAAGAAACACGACAAGGACTTTAAAAATTCATTGAACATTTCCAAAAAATATCTGGATGAGGAAAAAAGACTTTTAAATGACATCAGCACATCAAATGAGACCATCGATACTTTGGAAGAAGAAATTCAGCAAGCTTATAACACAGTCAAAGTCCATGAAAATGAAAGAACAAGCATAAATAAAAGAGATGAACTAGTAAAAATTCTGCCTGAGAAAAAATCTGAATTGGATAAACTTTCAGACCATATTAAAGATTTGGAATCTCAAAAAAACAAAATAGAAAAGGAATACGATAAATTATGCATTAAGGAAAAGCAAAATTTAGACACCATTGCTAAAAGGAGATTATGTCAGGAATCACTTAAAGTTATTGAAAAAGTTAAAAATGACATCATGGATGAGACCCGACAATCTATTGAAGATTCAACAAAAAGCAAATTCTTTGAATTGATTCGTAAAACCAAAGCATATTCCAATGTTAAAATAACAGATAATTACGAAGTGAAATTGTTTGATGAGAATAACAGGCCTGCTTTATCTTCCGCTAGTGCTTCTGAAAAAGAACTGCTGGCATTGTCATTTACTTTGGCTATACATTCGATCTCCGGATATGAATCACCATTAGTTGTTGATACTCTGCTTGCAAGAACCAGCGGAGTACAAAGAACCAATGTTGCACAGGGATGCTTGGATGTGAGTAAAAACAAGCAAATATTACTGTTCCTGTTAGATGATGAATATACAAAACCAGTTCAAGATTTATTTAAAGCCAACAATGTGATAGAATATAATCTAATTGAATCTGAATCTGAAAAAGATTTAACTATTAAGAGGGTGTAAACATGCCAAATCCTAAATCCAACCATTTTTACATTGAAAAGAATTATTCTGATTTCTTTAATAATTCCAAAATATTGAATGCCGACAGAACAGAAGCAGTCACTAAAAGAGAAAATTTCTTGTTGCTTGCAGCATTAGGTTATTACTGTGGTTTTAGAACTGAATTTGAAAACTCTAGAGCTAAAGCCAGCGACATATTTGTAATGAACCAATTAAGAGATAACGAATTATCCCTGCTATATGCAATAGCAATAGCAGAAACTGGTGACCTTGAAGTTGTGAATGATGACTTTAAAGTTGCAGACATAGCTATGGAATTTGCAAATACGGGAATAATAGAACTTCAAAAAATAGAAAAAAGTAAAAAACGAAATGAAATTAAACGTTTCCAAGCTTATATACATGATGTAATTAGTGAACTTAAATAAAAATAGTGAAAATATGTCTGATGATAATACCGTTTATGCAGAAGATTGCAATGCTTCAATAAAAACCAAGGTTAAGGTTGGTAAATCAGCTTCTAGTAAAGGTTGGGCCCTAAATCTTGAAGACATTAATGATTTCTTTCCAATAAGGAGATATGAACGTGACTGCCATATATGGATTAAGGGAATCCTTTCAGAGTGTAAAATAAGAATTAATCCAAGGATTTTTTATACAAGTGAGGATTTACAGAGACATATTGAAGATTTGGATGAAGGAGATTTTATATCCTTGCAATTGATGTATAATAAAGATGATTTAGATTCAAAGATTAATGAATTTTTTTCATTTAAAGAAAAATATATTGATACTCAATTAACTGTGGGAAAATCATATAAAAGCAAGGGATGGGGTCTTTCTAAGGATGTTGTAGCAAAATTGCTTCCTTTAGATGCCTATGATTTAAAATTTCCCATCATCGTTGATGGAATATCTGATTTTGGAAAAATAAATGCCCAGACTCGTTTATTTTATAATAATGAAGATTTAAGCTCAAAACTTAAAGAATTGCATGATTCAAATCCTAAACAGAAAATTGATGCAAAAATCTTATTGGAAAATGCTAATTTAACCCCATACATGGAATACTCAGAAAATAAAACTTTTCAGGATGAAGCTAGAAAATGTGTTATATGCGGTAAGCATTTGGATATAGAAAGTAAGGAAAATAAGTGTTCTGAATGTTTAGACAAAGAAGTAACAGTTTTAAGGCTTAAAGAACTACTAAAAGTAGTTTCTCCAGGAGATGAAATCACAGTAGATGATTTGAGAGCAAAAGGCATCCCCCGAATGAGAATTCGTATTTTAACATCCAAATTATTGAAATATGACTTATTAACTGAAGAATTGGATGGCAGTTTTATTTTAAAAGATGAAAATGAATTAAATTCATTCATTAATAAATGGGATAAGGAAATCACCATTAATTTAAAACTTGATGATGAGAAAAATATAATTAAAGATTACAACAAAGGCATTTTAATTGAAGAGTTATCAGAAAAATATGATGTTGAAGAAAAAGTCATAGAAAGCATCATTTCTCGCTTCAATGATGGAGAGTTCGATACTTTTTTTCTAAAGGAGATCCATATTAATCAAGATTCAAACATTCCAAAATTTAAGCTTGCAAAATCAAATAATATCCCATTTAATTTTACTCAGTTAAATCCGGATCGTACATTAAAGTTTTCTAATGGACATAATTCTATATTTACTATAAAAGATGCCATTTCCATTCACGACACCTATTATGACGGAACATATACTATTAAAGAATTATCTAAGAAATTTAATTATCCAACTTCTCTTATTAGAAGAATTATAGGTCGTTTTGACGAAGGAGACTTCGATAAATTTTTAGATGACCCGTTGGCAAAAGAATCAAATTATGATACTAATTCCAGTGTTCCTAAATTGAAACAAACAAAGTATAATGACAAACCATTCAAAAATTTAAAATTAACACCCCAAAAAACATTTTATATCAATAATAACAGTATTTCCAAATATACTATAGATGATGTTGTCTCTATCCATGACGAATATTATCAAGGAGCGAGTTTAAAAGAATTATCTAAGGAATATAACTTATCCAATATTACTATTGAAAGAATAATATGCAGGTATGATGAAGGAGACTTCGATGAAGTATTAAGAAATATAGATTCTTATATACATAAACTGAAAATTCCAGATTATTTAAATGTTCCTTATGAGATTTCAGAGCTAGATTCAGACAGAACATTTATTTTTAATAGCGGCCGCAATTCAAAATTTACATTTGATGATGCCATCTTTATCCATAAAAGTTATTATAAAGGTTACTTAAAAGTTAAAGATTTATCTGATTTATTTGAATTAAACAATAATGTTATTAAACGTATTATAGTTCGTTTTGATCAAGGAGACTTTGATAGATTTTTAGAAAATGGGAAACTAAATGACATCAAAGATAATGTAGTTGAAAAAATTGTCTTATCAGATTCAATCAATATACCTTATGAAATTTTAAAATTGAATGATAACAATACTTTTAAATATTCTACAAATCATAATTCTAAGTTTACTTTAGATGATTTAATATATATTCATGATAGTTATTATGAAGGTTATTTGACTGTAAATAATTTATCTAAAATATTTAATTTTCCTCAAACTACTATTAAACGCATTATCGGCCGTTTTGATGAAGGAGATTTTGATGAATATTTAAAAGAACCCAAAGTAATCAATGTTAAAGCCGATATTATTCCTAAGTTAAAATTGCCAAAAAATCAGAACATACCTTATGATATTAAAGAGTTAAATGCTGACAGGACTTTTAAATATTCCAGTGGGCATAGTTCTAAGTTTACCATAGATGATGTTATTTTTATTCATGCCAAGTATTATGAGGGGTCCTATTCCATTGAAGAACTATCACAAAAATTTGACATATCAATTAACAATATTAAAAGAATCATAACACGTTTTGATGCTAGAGATTTTAAGAAATATGTTAAAAAGGAAATTAATAAGAAAAATAAAGTTAAAAAAACCACAAAACGAAAACCAAAGAAAATTAGGAAGAAGTTAAAATTGCCTGATGCAACAAATAATCCATATAATATTAAATTCCTAACAATTGATAATACTTTTCGATTAGAAAGTGGAAAAGTGACAGATTTTACCCTTAAAGATGTGGTTAAAATTCATAGACAGTATTATAGTAAAACGACTATAACTGAATTGTCTAAAAAACATGGTCTTTCGCCATCAACAATTAAAAAAATTATTGTACGATTTGATTGTGGCGATTTTGATACTTTCTTAAAAGATTATTATCCAAACGAACTGAAAAATAAAGATATTGAAGTATTCTTTATTAATAATCGAGAAAACTTGAATGATTTTTTAGATTATATAACAATTGGTTATAATATTAAAAGTGCAAGTCAACGTTTGAATTTAAATTTAGACTGTGTTAAAAAGTTAATTTCTGTAGCAAATAAAGACCCTAAGTACTCTTCATTTTTTAATGATTATTCTGAAGCCAAAAATATCAGGGATAAACGAAGGAAAAAAAGT
>CAMODR010000034.1 GCA_946611495.1 uncultured Methanobrevibacter sp.
TCTATTAAATCCTTCAACAATGTAAAAGCTAACGCTGGCATATTCTTCAAACTCATCCCTGCTTCCCTTAAACTCAGAACGTTTAAAGTAATAAGAACTGCCGTTTTCTCCTTGAATGAACCCACTGTTTCCATGAGGAAATATCTTGCTTATGATTCCATGTTGAATCTCCTGATCTTTGTATTTCAATTCTTCCCAGAATTTCTTAAGCTCTTTTTCTATCTTCCAATACTCAGTATTTTCAGTATCAAAACCAGCGGATTCAATTTTATCCTCCAGTTCCTCACTAATTGTCCATTCATTATATAATCTAATGGAGTATGCCAGATAAGCATGCTTCATTGCCTCTTCAGGATACTCTTCAGACAACAATTCTTCTAAAAGGGAATACAAGTTAACTTTCATTTCAGTATTTCCGCTCTGCAATACTGCAGTTAAAGCGTGTTTTAAGGATTTTTCATTCTCATCCAAAGCATGATAGACCTCAGCAAATTCAGTCTCTACAAACCAGTCATTCTTATCCTTATAAACTTCCTTCAAATATTTTATGGACTGCGAATAGTCTCCAACTTGTCTGCAGGATTTAGCAATCCTCCATTTCAACCATATGTCCCTGTCATCTTTGAAAGAATCAAATTCATCAAGAGCCTTTTTGGAGATTTCAATACATTCAACATAATTATTTGTTTCATATAATGCTTTAGAAACCCATCCATAGTATTTTTCCTTGTCTGAAGGATACTCGATTTCTTCTCCAAATTGACTGGTGAATTTTTGAACTCTGTTGCTTAAAAAATCAGGATTTATCTTATCCGCCCACATGACAATGCTTGCAAAATCCTTTTCTCTATCCAGATAACGCATAAAAGTCATCATGGATAAAGTGTATGCGCATATTCCATCCTTTTTTGACATGTTAGTTTGTTTTACTAATGTGGTAATAAGTCCAATGGCATCAAACAAGTCATTTTCATCTATAGGATTTTTTACATAAAGATAGTATAATGACCAACTGTAAAATCTCCTATCCCATATGTTGAGTTGATCAGGATGCTCATTATAATGGAATTTATAGATTTTTTCAGCTTCTTTATAATTTTTACTCCTATAATTCTTTTTTGCAAGTTCTAAATCTTCTCTAATATTTTCACTCATTTTTAACCCCCTTTAATGGCATATATAAAAATGTTATTGCTGTTATATAAACTTTGACATTTAAAATACTTATTTATCAAATTGATAGGTGCATTTTTTGCAAAATCAATTCAAAAATATGATTTAAATCATCATATGAAGAAATGCCTGTCCAGTAATTTGTTCTGATGCTCGCATGATGTTTCAGATACCATCAAACAGTTATAACAAGCAGAACCAATCACTCCGCCATCTTCAATTTCATTAGATGAGCATAAAGGATCATTTGAACAAACCATTATTGTATCCATTGCTGTTTTCAAGACCTTTTCAAATTCCTCCCTGTTTTCAACAAGATCCACAAGACCTCCCATTCCACTGTCATCTCCTGGAGAAGTGTTATAAATCAATATTCCTCCTGTTTCAGTTTCTTCATTTAAATAAACACGTTCATGAAGTGATGTTGAGTTATAACCACAGGATAATGAAAGGCTTTTAATAAGAGCATGTGAAAGTGTGTGCCACCAAACAAACAAAGGATTTGACAATTCCGGCCTATCCTCATCCATAAAAGAATTATACTTTATCCATTGATCAATTAAATCTTCAATTCCCTCAGCGTATTCGAATGGATTCTCATCTGAAGTTATGAATATTCCCTCACCTACACCATTATATGCAGGATACCACATTTTTTCATTCTCTTCATCAAGGTAGCCTATAGGAATTTGCTTGGATTCAACAAATTTATCACCTTCTTTTTTCAGATATGGGTTTCTTTGGTAATATAGTTGTGCAGTGACGGTAGTCAGTTTATTTATCGCACAAACCTTCAACGGAAAGTCAGAATCGACTAGTTCCAAATCATAATCAATAAAATCGGATTTAGAGAAGTTTACACTTTCCTTATTTTTACCCCTAAGTGACATGAATTCTTCTCCAATTGCATTTCCGTAATCTGGAGATCTCTCCTCCATATTACTAAACTCCCTCAATAAATCGTTCAAAGTATGGGTTTGGAAATATTCTTCCAATATCTTAGCCCCTTTACGGTCCAGTCTATCTGGAGCTTCCTCCAACAAGTCTTCTTTCTTAATCTGGGCTTTGTATTTGACTATGGCCTTCAATTGATCACAAAGCCAATTGCTATTTAAGGTATCCAATATGGAATCATCAAATTCTGGAATTTTAAGCAAAGTTTTTGTAATCGCAAATCTTAAAGCGGAGGACTGTTTCATGATGACTTTCATTTTTTGATCGCAGTCAAAATTTCTTTTAGGAATTGTATAACATATTCCTTGACCCCTAAGCTCTTCTTTTTCAGGAAAACGTCCAGAGCATTCTCTGTGAGGATTTTTATAAATATCCTGCATGTTAGTGCTAGCTCCGCACTTAGGACATTCAATTTTAATATCGTCTAATGAGCTTCCAGAAGCTTTCCAATAAAAATATTTCTGGTCGCAGTCCTTAGTGTTCCTATGGACTTCCTTATTCCAAAAAATATCATCCAAATGACCATCAGGACAAGCTAAGACAAAACGAACATTAGGATTCTTATCTTTTTGACAGTCAACACACTTTTTCTCATTATATGCGCTGCAATGGTCATCATAAATTTTATTTTTATATAAAATCGGAGGGTTCCTTTTGAAGCATAGATGCCATGATGGGAAGTCTATAGTTGAATATATCACCTGTCTTTTTTCATTATCTGCATCCTCATCCTCATCCTCATCGATACCCACAGCATCGTTGGATGGTATTGACAATAAATGATGGTCAAACCTTTTGTCCCTATCAGAAAGCATACTGCTCATACGAACATCCTTGATTTCATATTTGGAAAAAAAGCTGTCGTTGCAGTTTTCTTCTCCCAGGCCTTCTAAAGTAGGAATCAACCTAGAACCATTAGCTCCTTCAATTATAGCTCCAGGCCCATAAATAAGAATAAACTGGGATCTTCTAAGTTTTTGTTTAGATTTCAACATTTTTACACCCAAAAATCAATTGTTTCTTCAACATCTCTGAGAGATTGCGGAGCATTATCATATACAACTTCCAATTTATCATTGTATCCATGAGCTTCATCACCTAAAACCACATGCTGTATCGGTTTGTTGAAAGAGTACTCGTACATTTTTAGAAGTTTTCCCTCTTCTAAAATACTAGCCACGTCTCTCCACTTCTCTTCACATTCTTCAAAATATTTTAAAACATTATGTTTAACATTTGGATAAATCTCTGAAATGGAATCCAGTCTTTTAGAAAGGAAATCATACAACTCCTTAAAGTCATTGGATGAATTTTCATTCTCCAGAGGTGTTTTTCCATCATTGTCATCCCATCTAACCAGGAGTTCAGGAGAGTTTCTTAAAAATGCCACTATTGCCGGACCCAGTCCATGTGAAATGCAACCTTGTGAATATGGGGATACTGATACAGGTTCGACATTTTGATATATCCTTGAATGGTATGAAGAAAACATTTCATAATGATTCAAGTCTCTCGGTCTTCCTGATTTAAAGAAATCAATGACAAGTCCTCCCTTGTCCCTTCCTATACGTCCAGTTGCCTGTATGTAGTCTCCAGTTGTCTTAGGCTGGCTGGTCATTACCATCAAAGACAAATGAGAGACATCAACACCTGTTCCAAACATGGATGTTGTAAATAATGCATCATAATAAGGTTGTGTGTTATTTCCATCTCTTTCAAGATTATCCAGAATAATTGGAAGCTCGGTAGAGGATTTACGGCTGGACAATTCAACCTTGTTGTCTTCATTCAAAGGCCTGTTTTTCATGCCAAGATACTCCAATCTGTCTTTTATATCATCCCTGTATAATGCAAGGGATCCACCAAGCTCTTTAATTGAGCTGAAGTATCCAACAACAGTCCAAAAGTTCTTTAAATCCTTATTTTCCTTTTCATCCTCTGGACATTTGAGAATTCTGCTCCATAATCTTACTTGAGGAGTCATTGGTCCTTTGCCAGGAGCATAGAATCCCAAATACAATCTTCCAGATTTTTCATCATTCCAGGAATCTTTGTAATCATATTCTCTGACATAAAAATTGTCAGATATGTCCAATCCATGTGGAGGGAATTGGAATAATTCTTTGGAAAACAACATATCGACCTGTTTTTGAGCATTGCTGATGGTTGCAGTTGAAGCAATGTACTTTGGATTGCCTCCCTGTTTTTCAATGATTGCATCAACAATGGCTTCATATAGGCCGAACAAACTTCCCAATGGGCCATCGATAAGGTGCAATTCATCTTGAATAATTAAATCTGGAGCTTTCAATGAATCTATTTCAACATTGAAATTCGGCTGGCCTTTTGAATCCTTTGGAAACATTTCATTTCTGTTATAGCCAAGATACTTGTTGAAGTAATTAACATTGCCGAAAATAGCTCCTGCTCTTGGTTCAAAAGCAAGCCTTGCTATTTTATCTGCAGTGCTGACAATAATTGTCGGACATCTGCTGTAAACATGATCATCTATCAAATATGCAGGAATAGGCATTCGAGTATTGTCTTCAAATGGGCTGTGAATATCCCTGTGGAAATTTCCATCACTGAAATCAGGACTGTCTGAGTCAGGGTATGGATATCCTTCATGCCATTCCACATTATTTAAATCGCAATATGGATTTGTGCACCAGATTTCAAAGTCATAATCTCCTTCATCATCACCATAGAATCTGGAAACCTTATTCAAACTCGTGAAATAGCCGGCATTATAATTTCCTAAAGATGCAAGACTCATTCCTTCTTCAAAAATAGGGTTTAATATTTCATTTTCATATTCTTCTCTTGAAAAGCTTCCGCATATTTCAAAAGACAAAGTATAAAATCCTTTTTTATGTTTTTTTGATGAAATATCAGTTAGGCTTATATTCTCATGATTGTCAAATTTCTTGTAAAAGATGTTTTCCATTTCCTTTTGATTCAATACTGAATTTATTACCAAATGGAGATGGTTTATCTCATCATTAAGTCCTAGTTCAGGAACAGAAAGCCAAGCTCCGCAAACAGGACACTTTAATATTTGTGCCGGTTCTCCTTGAGAATAGCCAGTTTCATTTTTCTTATCCTGCAATAAATCCATTGCCCCTCCTTTTTTTAAGAGATGCAATGGTGAAACGCCTCCTCCGACCCATAAACCTGTTGAAAATCTAGTGGATCCATAAATCCAGTCGCCTTGGATTTTTGAGAATTTCGGTCTCCAACCGATTTGACCTGTTGATTTATCAATTCTCAAATATTCTGCAGCAGTAATCATTTTCAAAGTTCTTCTAAATTGCTGAACTGTCAGCAATCTCAAAGTATATCTTGAGATAATGGAAGTTCCCGCTCCGGTTTCATTTTCCAGATAAGCCTTCAATCTTCTAAGGGCAATGGTAAAGGCCATTATTCCTAAATATGCCTCTGTTTTTCCCCCTCCTGTTGGAATCCATAGCAAGTCAAGAACATCCCTGTTTTCTGAATCTTCAACAAAGATATCCTCCAGATTCATTAAAAAGAAAGCAATCTGGAATAATCTCCATTTAAATTCATCATTAGGTTTGCTCCATTTATTTTGTAGAGCAATCACTTTATTCGCAAAGCAAAATGAAGCATAGACAAGATCTTCATCTTTTATTAATTCAATGCCTCTTGTAATGCGTTTCAATGCCAAGTTTTCATTTTCAATAATATTTCGAGCAATTTCCTTGTCTTGAACTTCAAGATTTTCTAAATTTCCTTCATTTATTTTTATCCACTCTTCATAGAGAGCAGGCAGAGAGATTAGCAAATCATATAATTCTTCAGGTGATTTTTCAGCTAAATCATCCGCCTTTAAATCCTCAGAGGATATTAAATCATTCTCAACAAGACTGAAATCAGGAGAACGAATAGGGTAAAGAGGTACGAATTCAGTTCTCAAATCTGGAATAAGGAAATCTTCAAAAGATTTATTATTTTTTAATCTGAGTTCATAATCTGGCCATAATTGTTCCAAACTGATTTTGTCACAGTAGTCTATATCTTTCCAAACTGCAGAACACATATGTCCTGAAGCAATGACCGGTTTTTTCCTATATAAAAAAGCAAGCTCCTTTTCTGATTCATTAGCAACATAAGGATTGTTTGAAGTAATATTTTCACAATTTATGCGCATTGATGGCTGAAACAGACATTTATCTATGTCAGGGCTCAAATCTTTTTTGTTGTATACGTAATTTAAATGATTTACCATGTAAACTGAAAAAACATAGTCATCTTCGTCATTTTTAAAGCGCCTAATGTAAATTTTAACATATCCGTCCCGGTCTCTATCAGTTATTTGATAGTCGCTTTCAAAATCTTTTAAAGTCTTGACTATCATTAATTCCTTGCTATTGTCATTTATAATTTCAATAGTTTCATCTTCATGGGAAGAGCCAATTTCAATTTCAAAAATTTCTCCAAATGAAAACCTGCGCCATACTTCGCTTTTTTCTTCAGATTTGGAAAAATCCTTGATTTTACCATCTATACTGATTGCCTTTGTAGGATTCTCATCTTCAAAGTATCTTCCCCATGTAGCACAAATGCTTAATTTGGGGTTAGGTATATCACAAGTGAATGAGATTCCAAAAGATTTGTTCAATGCCTTTGGATTCAATTTTTCAGAATTAAAACTAGTGTATATGGTGTCGTTGGATGATGACTCCTCACCCATTCCGTCATCAACTTCCATGAGAATTTCATTTTCTGGAGAAGCCGAATCCGAAGTGCTTTTCCAAGATTCGGGAATAATTATTCCAGTCATATATTCAAACTGGGGGTCAAAGCATATTGTTTCATTAGCTCCGTATCTAGGACCTTGAACTTCTTTAATTACTTCCTCAACCATTATTTTTCTTAAAGAAGAATTATCATTCATTTAAAAGCCTCAAAAATATTTTTATTCAATGATTAATTATTTTAAAATGATATTATTTAAATAATATGATTTATTTTTAAAAACTTTATATATCTGTGCTTATAAAATTAATATTAAGTTGTTAAATTGATTTCAAATTGTAAAAGTGGCCTAAACAAAACAAATTGAATCACATTATAAAATTTTTTGGAAAGAAACACTCGCAACTTTTTGGGATATTATGAAAAAAAATAATGAATTGTGCAATTTTGACGGATATGTACCCCATGAATTTATTAAGGACCATTTTCCATATGAAAAACCTAGAAATCTGCAATTGGAAACAACATCCAAGATTTACGATGCAATCGAAGATGGATATAAATATATCTTCCTGGAAGCAGCATCTGGTTTCGGAAAATCAGCAATAGCTATAACATTATCAGACATTTATTCTTCAGGCAAGACATATATTTTAACCACCACCCATCAATTAGCAAGCCAATATCTGGAGGAATTCGAAGAATATGACTTGAAAAAAGTAGAACCGAGATCTAATTTTCCCTGCCTAACAAAAAGAAATGGTAGTTATTGCGCAATAGGTTCATGCAAATGGTCTAAATGCAAATATCATCCAGAATCCAGGAGATATAATGGGAGATACACATGCAACTTTATCTCACAATTAGAAGATGGTTTAAACTCCAGCACTGTTATTACAACATATTCCTATTTTTTAAGCGAAAACTTTTATTCCAATGGAGAGTTTGATGAAAAATACAGCAATGATTTTCCAAAAAGAAATCTGGTTATCTGCGATGAAGGACACAACATTGATGATAAAATAGCAGAAAGGGTGAAGTTAACAGTGTCATTCAATGACTTAAAGGATTTAGGAATAAATATTAAAAAAGAACTTAGGGAATTGGAATATTCCGACGATTATGATTTTCTCCTGCAAAAGATCCGAACAAAATATCGGAAAGAATTAGAAAGAAAAAAACCTGGATCCCCATCATATGTTAAAACATTTATGAAATTAAATAAAATAAACAAGTTTTTAGAACATATCGGCATAAATAAAAACAACATTGCATATTCTGAAGATGAAACTGCGATAAACTTCTATCCAGTTATAACAAGCAATTTCGCTGAAGAATCATTATTCAACGCAGGAAATGTTTTTTTATTCATGAGCTCTTCATTTTTTGATTATTCCAGTTTTGCTAACGACTTGGGCATCGAAAAGGATGAAATATACATTTTAAGAGTTCCAAACATATTTGATTTATCCAAAAATCCAGTTAAAATATACAAAAAATATAATATGGACTATAAAAATCTTTCAGAATATGCCGAACCTTCACTTGAAATAATTAAAGAAATCCTTGATAAGCATCCCAATGAAAAGGGAATCATTCATACTGTCAGTACAGAGTGCATGGAATATATTAAGAAAAATTTAAATAATTCTCGATTAATTTGCCATACAACAGCAAATAGAAAAGAGATTTTAGATCAATTTAAGAACAGCAATGAGCCAAAGGTTCTTGTCAGTCCATCAATGAATGAAGGAGTGGACCTGCCAGGAGACTTGTGCAGATTCCAGATAATTTATAAATTGCCCTATTACGCACTAAGTGAAAGAGTCAAGCTTAGAAGCAAAACGTATAAAAGTGGAGAAGATTGGTACGACTACAAAATGCTTACCAAATTAATTCAAACTTATGGAAGGGGAATCAGATTCGAAGGGGACTACTGCAAGACTTATATTTTAGATAATAGAATATTAGGCATTATTGAAAAGGATTTGCAGGGAGACGAACTAATTCCAAAATATTTCATTGAAAGCATGGAAGTTGAAAAAGATAAATAAAATATTTTAACCTTAATTTTAAATTTTTTTTAAACATTTTTCTTTATTTTTTGATTAAATAAAAAAATATAATCCCCTTAA
>CAMODR010000035.1 GCA_946611495.1 uncultured Methanobrevibacter sp.
AATTAGTGCTAAATAACGATTATCAAGTGATTAAATATGAAATCAATGTCTAATGTAGATATATACACAATATGTCAGGAATTGAATGAGCTATTAGCTGGAGCAAGAGTAGACAAATCATTCCAACCAACTAAAGACACAGTTGTTATGAGATTCCACAAGGCAGGAACAGGAAGGTTGGACCTGGTCATCCAAGCTGGAAAAAGAATCCATATAAGCCAATATCCATTAACAAATCCTCAAAATCCACCAAGTTTTCCAATGCTTCTTAGAAAAAGAGTTAAAGGTGCAAATGTAGTTAGCGTAAGCCAACACAACTTTGACCGTGTAGTTGAAATAAAAATGAAAAAGGACATATGCTACACACTCATTGTAGAACTTTTTGCAAAGGGAAACATCATTCTTCTAAATGACGAGAATGAAATTATCCTCCCTCTTAAACGTAAGCATTGGAGCGATAGGGACATAAGCAGCAAAAAGGAATACCAATTCCCAACAGAACATGGAATAAACCCAATCACAATTACAGAAGAAGAATTTATAGAAATCATAAAGTCTGCAGAAGATGAGGATGAGATTGTAAGGGTCCTTGCAAAAAATGGGCTCGGCAGCTTATATGCTGAAGAGATCATGCTTAACAGCGAAATTAACAAGAAAACACAATCTGGAGATTTGACTAAAGAGGAAATCCTTGAAATATACAATAGCTTAAAGTCAGTCTTTGATGGACTTATCAAAAAAGACTTCCATCCAATGATTGTAAACAATAAAAAGGAAATAGAACAACTTCAAAGAGAAAATCCTGACAAAAAATTTAAGCCTAAAGAAGATGTAATTTCATTAAATCTCAAACAATACGAATCCTTTGAAAAAGAAGAGTATGAAAGCTTTAATGAGGCATGCGATGAGTTCTACTCCTCAAAAGTCAAGAATGAAATTACAGACATTCAAGAGGCAGCTTGGAATAAGAAAGTAGGCAAGTTCGCTAAAAGACTTGAAAAGCAGGAAGAAACTTTAAGAGGATTTGAAAAGACAATTGAAGACTCTCAAAAGAAGGGAGAACTTTTATTTACCAATTATGTTCAAGTAGACAATATATTAAATGTAATTAAAGGAGCAAGGGAAAAGGACTACGGTTGGAAAGATATAGGCAAAACCTTGAAGGACGCCAAAAAATCTGGAATGGCTGAAGCACAAATATTCGAATCAATGGATCCCCTTGGAAACATCACATTAAGAATAGATGATGTAAGCATAGCCCTGGACAGCAAAAAGTCCATACCTGACAATGCTGAAGTCTATTATGAAAAGGCCAAAAAGGCTAAGCGAAAGATTAAAGGTGCACTCATAGCAATTGAAAACACAAAAGCACAGCTTAAAGATATGGAAGCCAAAAAGGAAAAGGCCATGTCAAACATCATGGTTCCTCAAAAAAGGGTTAAGAAGAATCTCAAATGGTATGAGAAATTAAGATGGTTTGTATCATCAGATGGAACATTGGTTGTTTGCGGAAGGGATGCAGGCAGCAATGAGGCTGTTGTAAAGAAATATTTGGATAAAAATGATGTTTATTTACATGCTGATATACATGGTGCTCCTTCAGTAGTTGCAAAAATATCATCAGATAAATTAAATGACAATTTGCTTAAAGAATTAGGTGTCTTTGCAGCTTCCTTTTCAAGTGCTTGGTCAAGAAATTACGGATCACAAGACGTCTATTGGGTAGAGCCAGACCAAGTTTCTAAAACTCCCGTATCCGGTGAGTTTGTGCCTAAGGGTGCATTCATAATCAGAGGCAAAAGAAACTATATTAGAGGAGCTAAGCTTGAAATATCAATTGGCCTTGTTGAATATGATGGAGACATTAGAGTCATGGCAGGACCTCAAGATGCACTTAAGGTTCACAGTGACAATTATGTTACAATAAAGCCAGGATATACTAAAAAGGAAAAAATGGCTAAAGAGATTCTAAGCAGGATAAATAAGGAGGATAAAATCAGTTTAGATGATATCGTTAGAGTCTTGCCAAGTGGTAAATGTGATTTTGTTTAAATTAAAATCACATAAACTAATTTTTATCTCCACAACAAAACTAATTTTAAAAAAATAACTTTTTTTAACTCGATACTAAAAAAAACTTTTAAAAAAAGAAAATAAAGAGCAAATAAAAATAAAAATAAAAAAAAGAAAATAAATAATTTTCAAATTACTTTTTAATTATTCCTCTTTTTCAAAATCAGGCTTATAATACTCTAATGGATTCATAATAACAACTTGAATGTTAGGATTAAGCTGTTTTACAAAATTATTAAAGATTACAGGGTCCTGTTCAATAGCTGGGAAAGTGTTATAGTGCATAGGGATAACAACTTTTGGATTAATCCACATTGAAGCTAAAGCACCTTGGAAAGGATCCATAGTGAATCTGTCACCTATTGGGACCATAGCAATATCTGGCTTAAATATTTTTCCAACAACATTTTCCAAATCGCTGAATAAGCCTGTGTCTCCTGCATGGAATATTTTAGTTCCATCTTCCATGGTTATAATAAAGCTTCCAGGGTCTCCTCCAGGAATAACCTCTTCAGTGAAATCAATTGATGAAGAGTGCTTAGCATCTAACATAGTGATTGTAATTCCTAAAACAGAAACTGAACCGCCTGTATTCATTCCAATGCAATCGAAGCCTTGTTCACCAAGGAATAATGAAATTTCATGATTTGCAATTAGAGTTGCATTGGTATTGTTTGCAATTTCCATTGCATCACCGAAGTGATCTGAGTGACCATGGGTTATGCATATGATATTTGCATCCAAATCCTCTACAGGAAGAGGACATGCAGGGTTATTGCTAATAAAAGGGTCTATTAATATTTTTACTCCTTCATCACTTATGATTTGAAATGCTGAATGACCTAACCATCTAATTTCCATAATTACACCTTTTAAATATTAATAATAAAATAATTGAAACGTTAATTAAAAAAAATGAAATGATAATTAAAAAAATAAAAAAATAAATGAAATAATAAAAAAATAGAATAAAACATTTTAAACTATTTTTAATTAATTAAACTGCCAAAACAAATCCTAACTACTCTTCAGATTCATTTAAACCGCTAATATCTAAATCGTTAGCAATTTTCCAGGAAGATTCGAATAATTCCTTAATGTTTTCAATGGAAGGCTCATCAGTGTATACAGCACCATATTCAAAGTCTTCTTCATCTACACTGTTGGAAATCAATAGAGCATGGGAAGTGTCTCCAATCAAGTTAAATGAGTTGACTATAGGCAATGTCTTAATCTCAACTCCTTTCTTAATGAGAGAGCTTAATAATAAAACATAAGAAATGTCTTCCAAATCGAATTCCTGTATGATCACTCTAGTCTTAATTTCTGCAATGCTTGAAAGGAATCTTTCACCCATATCCTTGATTGTAGGAGCTTCTAATAGTATTTCCTCTTTAGAATGGCTTGCAACTTCTTCAAATGCCTCTTGAGAGGTTAGGATTCCCTTTTCACAGATTACATAACTGTTTAATAATTTAGGAATCGGCAATGATTCTGGATTATTAGGGTCTATTTGTATTGTATTATCGCTTGAATCTGGAATGATATTGTCTAATCCCTCTTTAGAGATTGACTCTTCCTCAGGAAGTTCTGCAATGGATTCATCAATTGGAAGTATTGAAGGTGAATCCTCTTTAGGAAGTTCTTTGACCAAATCATTTTTTGGAATTTCTCCAAGTTCTTCAATTCCAGAGACCGCAGATGAAATATTATCCTCTTTGGATTCTGCAGGCCTTGGTATGACATTTTTCTTATGAGGTCTTGCCAATCCAGATACTGCAGTTGGTCTTGGAAGTGAAACAGACTTCCTATGAGGCCTGGACAAGTTAGTGACAGATTCTTTCTTAGATATTGGATTAGTTGAAGCTATAGAGGTTGGCCTTGGAAGAGGCTCTGGAGTGATAGTAAAATCATCATCACTTGCTTCAACAGTTATATATCCATCATCAAGTTCAGGAATGTTAATTTCCTCTGAATAGATATTTTCTTCACTTATTTGAGGCTCATCATCGAAATAAACCTCAACTTCATCAGAAGGAAGTCTTTCTTCATTAGAATCTGCATGAATTGGAGTTATATAAAAATCATCTCCGCCATCATCATAGATAACATTATTATAAACTGTATTCTCTGATTGGGATAGTGTATAAATAGCTTGTTCCTCGCTAGGAGCATCTAAATCGATTTCATTAATAGGCATTATCAATTCCTCATCGATTTCCTTAGGCATTAGGCTAAAGCTTTCATCGCTAACATTGCTATCATAGATAGTCTCTGTTTTTCCAACACTTGCTAAAGCTTGTGAAATCTCTTTAGACCTTTTAGGTGAAGCAGACAAGTCTATCTTATTTTCAGATTTTCTCTTAGGCTTGCGGCTTACTTTCATTGGCTTTTCATAATTTGGGGTAAAGTAAACCTTATCTGGAGATTGCTCACTATTGTCATCTCTTAAGAAGGCATAGCTTCTTGACTTAGGTTTTTTCTTAGAATTTCTTTTAATTGATGGGAGTTTGAACTTAGGCTTTTCTTCTTCAACAGGCTTTGTTCTTAGAACTTGTTTGGATTCATCGATAGTGTCATCTCTAAAGATTGGCTTAACTTCTTTTGGAGAGTAATCTGTGTCAAAATCAGTTTTTGACTTGTTCATATACTCATCAAAAGTCATTTGATTTGGAGAATCCAATGAAGATGTTTTTTCACGACCTTCCAAGAATTTTCTGGATTTCCCATTGCCCTTGTCATCACCATCAAGGAAATTACTTAATTCTTCAACACCTGCTTTTAAAATTGAACCATTTGAAGAGTTTTTAGAGCCAGAAAGTTTAGGACCTCTTGATCTTGAGCGTACTGATCTTGAATCCATCAATCTTAATAGGAATGCTGGAAGCAATTTGTATAATCCGAATATTGTGATTAAAACACCGATTATTAGGATTAAATCGATTAAACGGTAGATTATACTTCCATAGATAAGAACTAAACCAATAGCTGTTAATAAAACTCCAGTAAATAAATCTAATGAATCAGCCAATTATATACCCACCTAATTATACACAAATCATTGTTTTTTATAAAATTCTAAAAAATATATTAATTATGAACTTTTTGAATTTAATATTATTTATTTAAAATTTTTTAATTTTTTAAAAAATAATTAAAATTTTAAAATTATTAATTTGTACTACATATGAGAAAATAATTAAAATTTGAAAAATTATTTGTTTCCATTAAACAAATGAGAAAATAATTTATTTTCTTATGGTAAGAATTGATAGAATAAATTACTAAAAAATATCAATTATTAAACAAATTAATAAAATTTTAACTATTATTAATATTTATTTATTGTATTAATTATTTATATAATTATGTTTTTTAAAGGCCTAAAATGCTAATAAAATTAAAAAATATCTATAATTATCTTAAAAATCTTAAAAGTAAATAACCATATAGACTTGATATAAAAATAAGTTAATTATAAAATATATGATTAAATTTCAAATAAAAATACATATATTTTTAAGAAAATAGTTAAGAAATTTATATGAAAATCAGATTTTAACTATATTAAATCATTATTTGCTAAAATCTAAAAATAAATAATTCATACTTTAAAGATTTTAAATTGAAATCAAAATTTCTTAAGAATTAAACTTTACTTTATAATATTTTCTGAATGTGATTAGAAGTCAAAGCAATATTATTACAGGATTAAATGAGTTTTATAATATAAAATCAATTTTCAAAAAGGTTTGTAAAAAGGCTGATAAAAATAAAAACTATTTTTACAATCTTAAATCAATTTTATTACAATATAAAATCAATTTTTACCTCATATAGTATTAAAAAGCCTTAAAAAACTAATAGTTTAAATATAATAGGAAAAAGACTATAAGCACAAAAGCATGAGGTGAAAATATGCTAAGTGAAAAAAGCAAAAAGAAAAGAAAAGCCGAATTTGTTGATGAACTAAAACTCTTTGAAGAGGAAGACATATCCATTCACACTCCTAAAAATGTTCTTGGAAAGATTAAAAAAGACTTTTCTAAGCTAAAGAAAGAAAACTCTGGACAGGGAGCTGCAGAATATATTCTTTTATTCGGAGGAGTGATTGTAATTGCCTTAGCAGGCCTATTAATCTATAGGTCTTACTTCAGCAATAATGCAAGCGGATTGAATGCAACACAAGACATCAGTTCAATCAGGTCAAACATGACAAACATTCCTTGATAAAATGATAGGAAAATTAAAAAAGGAGCTTGAATCTTTAAAAGAGGAATCTGGACAGACAAGCGTTGAGGTTATTCTATTGATCGGTTCCATCTTAGTGATTACAATTATTGCTGGAACCTATGTCTTTAGCATAAGTTCAAATGTGAATAGTCAGTTTAATCAGACAATGAGTAAAGCCAGAATATTTCTTTTAAACAATATTTAATAGAGGTTTTAAATAAATTAGTGGATTGTTTTAAAAAGAATTAATTTGCTATTTATTTTAAAAGATTAATCCCAAATAAATTTTCTATATACATTAATAAGAAAAAATAAGAGAAAAAAATTAAATAAAAATAAAAAGAATAAAAAGAGTTCGTTAAAAAAAAATAAAAATAATACTGAGAATGAATAATAAATTATTAGTTATCCAAAACCCTCAGAAAGGATAACTAATAATCAGATTCATTTATGTAGGAAATAATGAAATTGAATATAAAAATAAAGAAATTTATAAAAAAATAAAAAAAATATTATATATCAAAACTAAAAGGAAAGAAAAGAAAAGAAAACTAATAGCCTACTTATCTAATTAAGTAAGCTTTCTAAACTTGCTTTCCATGAAGCAGAGCTAATATTAGTTAATTTCATATCAGTTCTGTCAATGACAATTCTTTCTTGTGGACATAATCTAGCACATGCACCACATAATACACAGTATTCTTGATTGAATGAAGCAACATTGTCTTCAAAGCTAACTGCATTACATGAACAGATGTCTACACAAGATCCACATCCGACACAGTCTTCTTCAGTGGTTGAAATTTCTCCTTCAAATGGTTTAGAAACTTCAGCAGCGTCAACAGGACAGATTTCCTTACACCATCCACAGTTGATACAATCTTCAGTAATAAAGATATCACCAGTGATTTTAACTTTTTCAAATTCATCACTGTGCATACAAGTTGCACATACTGCTTTGATTGCACCTTGAGGACATGCCCTTTTACATACACCACAGTATACACATTTATCTTCATCAACTTCGATTGTGTCTAAGATTTTTCCATCAGATGCAGTAAGGGTGATTGCTCCTGCAGGGCACATTTCAGCACATACTTGACAGTAGATACAATCATCATCATTAATTGAGATTTCACCTTCTAAAAGTTTATTTCTATCAGGCAATTCTCTTTTGAATAAAATTGCATCTTGTGGACATGCAGCATAACATCTACCACAGAATTCACAATCTTCTTGATTAATTTCAGATTCATGGGTCCATTTAGGATAATTAGACAATTCACTTGCTTTTTCACCATTTATTTCAAATTCTAATGCACCAAATGGACATGCAAATGAACATAATCCACATAATACACAAGTGTCTTGGTCTAATACAATATTATTTCCTTCTGCTTGACCTCTAGCAATGCCTAAAACATCAGCTACTGCTAAAGAGTCAGTAGGACAGGAATCTGCACAAATTCCACATGCTAAACACACTTTATTATCATAAGATAATTTTCTAGATTCTACACCATCTCTTTGAATAAAAATCATAACAATCCCAACTAATGATTATTAATTATAATATTATTATCATTACATATATTATATCGAAGTGAATATATAAACATAACGATTTAATTTTTAGGAATACCTTAAAATTTATTAAAAAATAAGGCATTTTTATTAATTTAAGTTTAATTGTTAATATTTTAAAGAATAAATCAAAATTAATTTATATTTTAGCCATAAGACAACTAAAAATCCAATAAAAAACTTGAAGATATTAACTATATGAAAATATTTTTATATGCCTAAATATAGCATTAGATATAAAAATAATTGAGAAATATTAAAATAAAATTAGAATAAAAAAACACTCCAAAATAAAAAATTAGAAAAAAAATAAAAATAGAATCAAAAAAAATCTAAACTAAGAAAATTAGAAAAAAAGAAAATAAAATAACAATAATTCATGAAGTTGAATTTAGATCAATTCACCCTTTTGATTAATCTTTCCTTGACGTATACGAGTAGAAGAAATAGGAATTCCATCATCTGCTAAAACAAAGCTAACTACAACAATATCTAATGGCTTCATGCCTTTAGATTCTCGTATCTCATTAATCTTAATAGCATTTGGTTCAGTTTCTTCACTTACAACAATTGCATCATAATCCTCATCATGAATTGTAGGTCCATAAGGATCATCTAAACGAGAAATATGAAAATTATCATGGATCTTGCTTAAGAACTCATTTAAATTAGACATTCTAGTGTCACAAGAGTCCACATCTCCCTTTTTACTTGCAAATATATTTGAGGTCACTCCAATTTCCACATTTTCCCCTATTTCAAATGCAGTGGAAATAAGCTTTCTATGACCATAATGAAACTTATCAAATGTTCCTCCGACTGCTACCCTATTATATTTTGCCATATAAATCAATTGATTAATTTTTACTTTTTAAAAAATAAGATTAGAAATTAATATTACCCTAATAATTTTTAACCTACAATTAAAGTTTATTTTTAAATTATATAAATTTATTGAAAAAATACATAAAAATAAACAAAGAATTCGATAAATTAGATAAAAATAGCTAATAATGCAATAAATAAGATAAAAAATAATCCAA
>CAMODR010000036.1 GCA_946611495.1 uncultured Methanobrevibacter sp.
AACCAAGCGGCCGCGGGTTCAATTCCCGTCGGGCCCGCTCTGATTTTTTTTATTATTAACTAAAGATTTAAATATTTTATAAACTATTTTATATTTTTTACTTTTATTAATTCTACATAGTTTATTCTATAAATTTTAATTTTATTTCAATTTATACACTATTTAAATCATATTTTAAGCGTATTTAAGGTTTATTTAAAATTAGAAATGTTATTCTACTAGAATTTTATTCATAAATTAGCCAAGCAATGTTTAGTCTTAGAATGTTATATGTGGGTTATCAAATATTTTTTCAAGATTTGTACTCTTTTTATATTTTTTTAATTCTACATTAGACTACTTTATGGATGTTCTATGATGATCAAGGTGTAAATATAGTGAATAATTTTATTATTTATTTAAGTTATTAGTTATTTGATTTATTAGTTATTTAATTTATTTTGTTAATGAATATTCGTTAACTAATAATCCTTATTAACAAAATACATATAATATTTATAATTTAGTTATATTCATTTGAAAATTAATATTAAATTTAAAATTTATTTACTGGAGGAATATTTTGAAATTTGATATTTTAGAACATAATGCTGTTCCAAAGCATGAAATTTTAACAGAATCTGAAATTAAAAAGATTTTTAGTAAATTGGATTATGATATTAGCCAACTTCCAAAAATAAAAGTTGATGATCCTGTATCTAAAGCTATCGGTGCTCAAGAAGGTGATGTTTTAAAGATCACTCGTGAAAGTCAAACTGCAGGAACCTTCATTACCTACAGATTAGTTGAAGGCACCATTAGCAATAAATAATTAATATTATATCTATAAATGAATTATTTTATTAAATGATTATTAAATGAGTATATTTATTAAAACATTTAATTTATTAAAGGCATTTATATTTATTAAAGCATTCAAATTTATTAAAGACATTATTTAATTAAGATTTATCGGAGATATTAGATGAAGAATAAGACATGGGGTTTAGTAGACTCATTTTTTGATAAGTATGATATTGTAGATCATCATATCAAATCATATAACGATTTTGTTGAAAATCGTATACAAAACATTATTGACATTACTGAACCAATTACTATTGAAAATGAAAAAGGTAACTATACTCTTAGGACTGGTAAAATTACCATAGAAAAACCTTTCACAAAAGAAGCTGACGGTTCTAAAAGTATGATTTATCCAACTGAAGCAAGACTTAGAAACTTAAACTATTCTGCTCATATGTATTTGGAAATGGCTTTGCATGACAATAATAGTGATGAAGAGGAAGAATTAGAACCTGTTTACATTGGTGAATTGCCTCTTATGCTTAAATCAAGCATTTGTCATTTGCATGGACTTAGCGATGAGGAATTAATTCAAAAAGGTGAAGACCCTAAAGATCCAGGCGGATACTTTATCGTTAACGGTTCTGAAAGAGCTGTTGTTACAATGGAAGAGATTGCACCTAATAAGATTATCCTTGAAAGAATTGATAACATTGAAGATAGACATGCAAAAGCTATTGTAACTTCTATTAAAAGTGGTTTCAGAGCAAGAATCACTCTTGAATATAAAAAACCACGTAAAAGCGGTGTATTCTTAAGAATTTCCTTCCCTTACGTTCCGGGTGAAATTCCTCTTGTAATCTTGCTTAGGGCATTAGGATTATCTACAGATAATGAGATTATCTCAAAAATTTCAGATGACTTTAACTTCCAAATGATTATTGCAGACGACTTACAAGTATCTGAAAAAGACTTAAAATTAGATTCTGATGAAATGTTAAGCTTATCTGTTGAGGAAAGAGATAAATACCTTGAACAAGCTGCAATTAAATACATTGGTAATAGGGTAGCTAAAGGAATGACTGAAGAATACAGAATCAAACGTGCTGAAGATGTAATTGACAGATACTTATTGCCTCATATGGGTATTGAATCTGACAAACGTTATGATAAGGCTATTTACTTAGCTGAAATGACTGAAATGTTGCTTCAAGTAATCGATGGCAAAAGAGAACCTCACGACAAGGACCACTATACCAATAAAAGATTAAGAGTTTCTGGTGACTTAATGGAAGACTTGTTCAGAGTTGCATTCTCTTCATTAACAAGAGACATGAGTTATCAACTTGAAAGAAGTTTGTCCAGAGGTAAAGAGCTTTCAATTAAGCAAGCTGTTCGTTCTGATGTATTGACTGAAAATATTAAGCATGCAATTGCTACAGGTAATTGGGTCGGCGGAAGAGCTGGTGTAAGCCAATTGTTAGACAGAGTAAGTTACATGGCAACACTTTCTCACCTTAGAAGAGTTGTTTCCCCACTTACAAGAAGCCAACCTCACTTTGAAGCAAGAGACTTGCACCCAACCCAGTTTGGTAAGATTTGTCCTAATGAAACTCCAGAAGGACCTAACTGTGGTTTGGTAAAGAACTTAGCACTTATGTGTAAGATATCTGAAGGATTTGATCCAGATGAAGTTGTAAACATTATCAGTGAAATGGATGATGTGGACATGATTGATTAAACAGGTGATTGTATGGTTAAAGCTAAAATTTATATTAACGGTAAACTTACAGGAACTTGTAACAATCCTGAAGAATTTACTAAGGAAATGCGTGAAAAAAGAAGAGCAGGCTTAATTCATAATGAAATGAACATTACTTATTATGAAGAAAACAATGAGATTTATATTTTCACTGACCCTGGAAGGGCAAGAAGACCTTTAATTCTCGTAGAAAATGGAAAACCAAAACTCACTGATGAGCATATGGATGCCATTGCAAGAGGAGAATTAAAATGGGATGAATTATTTGAACATGGCCTTTTAGAATACTTGGATGCTGAAGAGGAAGAAAACTCCTACATAGCAATGAACTTAAGTCAATTAAATGAAGACCACACTCATTTGGAAATTGACCCATCTACCATGCTTGGTATCTGTGCAGGAATTATTCCATTCTCTGACCACAACTCATCTCCAAGGAACACTATGGAAGCAGGGATGACAAAACAAGCATTAGGTTTATATGTATCTAACTATGCTTTACGTACTGATACCCGTGGTCACCTATTGCACCACCCTCAAACCCCTATTGTAAAAACAAGAATCATTGATGCTATCAATTATGATGACAGGCCATCCGGTCAAAACTTAGTTGTTGCACTCATGTCCTATGAAGGATATAACATGGAAGACGCAATGATTCTAAATAAGTCATCTCTTGAGAGAGGAATGGGAAGAAGCAGTTTCTTCAGATCATATGAAGCATCTGAAAGAAGATACCCTGGTGGACAAGAGGATAAGTTTGAACGTCCTGAAAAAGGTGTTAAAGGATACCGTTCCGAAGAGGCTTATAAGAACTTAGATGATGATGGAATCGTTAACCCTGAATCCCATGTTGAATCTGGTGATGTATTGATTGGTAAGACTTCTCCTCCAAGATTCTTAGGAGAAATCGATGAATTCGGTACAGTCGCTGAGAAAAGAAGAGAAACTTCTGTAACTGTAAGACATGGTGAAAAAGGTATTGTTGATGCAGTATTGCTTACTGAAACTGTAGAAGGAAGCAAATTAACTAAAATAAGAGTAAGAGACACAAGACAACCTGAATTTGGTGATAAATTCGCATCAAGACACGGTCAGAAAGGGGTTGTAGGTCTTATCTTATCTCAAGATGATATTCCATTCACTGAAGATGGTGTAGTGCCAGATATTATTGTAAATCCTCACGCTATCCCTTCAAGGATGTCTGTAGGACAAGTATTGGAAATGGTAGCAGGTAAGGCAGGTTGTATGGAAGGTAAACGTATGGACGGTACCCCATTCAATGATAATGTTGAAGCTGAAATCAAACGTGCACTTCACGACAACGGTTTCGAATCTGCAGGCTGTGAATCATTATACAATGGTGTTACTGGAGAACGTATCGAAGCTGAAATCTTCGTCGGTGTTGCATATTACCAAAAGTTACACCACATGACAACAGATAAGGTTTATGCACGTTCCACTGGACCTGTACAAGTTCTTACACGTCAACCTACTGAAGGTAGAGCACGTGAAGGAGGACTTAGGTTTGGAGAAATGGAAAGAGACTGTCTTATTGCACATGGTGCAGCTCTTGCATTAAAAGAAAGACTTTTAGATGAATCTGATAAATACGAAGCAGTTGTATGTAATGAATGTGGAATGTTAGCAGTATTCGATAAGAATAAGAATAAGATGTACTGTCCAATCTGTGGAGATTCTGAAACTTATCCTGTAGAAATTTCCTATGCATTCAAATTATTATTAGATGAACTTAAGAGTTTATGTATTTTCCCTAAATTAGTTCTTGGGGACAAAGCTTAAGAATTGAGGTTAAAATTATAATTTGAGTTTTAATTATTATGTTTTAAAATGAGAATTTAGTGATTTGAGTTTTAATTATTATGTTTTAAAATGAGAATTTAGTGATTTGAGTTTTAATTATTATGTTTTAAAATGAAAATATGGTTTTTAACTAAATTTATGTTTATTAAGGAGTCAATATTTTGAAAGGAATTATTAAAAAGATTGATCAAATTAATTTTGGATTAATGTCACCGGATCAAATTAGGGAAATGTCTGTTGTAAACATTACAAGACCGGATACCTATGATGAAGACGGATACCCTATCGAAAACGGTTTAATGGATTCTCGTTTAGGTGTTATTGACCCAAGTTTAAAATGCAGAACTTGTGGTGAAAAAGGAGGAGAATGTCAAGGACACTTCGGTATGATTGAGCTTGCAAGGCCGGTCATTCATGTAGGTTTCGGTGATGACATTCATAAGATCTTACGTTCAACCTGTAATGAATGTGGACGTGTCCTATTGGATGATGATGAAATCGAAGAGATCACTGAAGAATTAAAAGCACTTCAAAAGGCTGGCGAAAGCCCTGAAGACCTTATTAAAGAGGTTTATAAAAAATGTAAAACCAGAAAGGATAAGGAAGAATGTCCTCACTGTGGTGCAGAGCAAGAAGACATTAAAATCGTAAAGCCTATTGGAATTCTTGAAGTAAGAAAAGAATATGATGAAAACGGCGAAGTCATTAAAGATGCAAACGGAAATCCAGTAACCACTGATTATGACTTAACCGCTTCTGAAGTTCGTGAAAAATTAGAACGCATTCCAGATGAAGATGCTTATGTTTTAGGAGTAAATCCTGAAGTTGCACGTCCTGAATGGATGGTTTTAACTGTTTTACCAGTTCCTCCTGTAACTGTAAGACCTTCAATCACTCTTGATACTGGTGAACGTTCTGAAGACGACTTAACCCACAAGTTAGTGGATATCTTAAGAATCAACCAAAGATTGATTGAAAACATGGATGCAGGTGCTCCACAGCTTATTGTAGAGGACCTTTGGCAATTATTACAATACCACGTAACAACCTACTTCGATAACGAAGCATCAGGTGTTCCTCCTGCAAGACACAGAAGTGGAAGGCCTCTTAAGACCTTAGCTCAAAGGCTTAAAGGAAAAGAAGGAAGATTCAGAAGTAACTTATCAGGTAAGCGTGTAAACTTCTCTGCACGTACTGTAATCTCTCCAGACCCTAACATCAGTATCAACGAAGTTGGTGTTCCTGAAATGATTGCAAAAGAAGTTACAGTACCTACTTATGTAAATGAATGGAACATTGATGACTTAAGAGAATCTATTCTTAACGGTCCTAATGTACACCCTGGTGCAAACTATGTGAGAAAATACAATCCAAGAATCGATGACTATAATAAGGTAAGAGTCTTGGATACCAATAAGGAAATGGTTGCTGAAAACTTAGACTATGGTGATATCGTAATGAGACATCTTAAGGATGGAGACATTGTATTATTCAACCGTCAGCCTTCACTTCACCGTATGAGTATGATGGCTCATGAAGTAAGGGTACTTCCTTATAAGACCTTCAGACTTAACCTTTGTGTATGTCCTCCATACAATGCAGACTTTGACGGAGACGAAATGAACATGCACGTATTCCAAACCGATGAATCCCGTGCAGAAGCTAAATCCCTTATGAGAGTACAGGAACATATCTTATCTCCTCGTTTCGGTGGACCGATCATTGGTGCTATTCACGACCACATTAGTGGAGCATATCTCTTAACCAGAGATGGATTTGAATTTACTGAAGAACAGGCTTTCCAAGCTATTCGTAAATCACACTTATTAAACAACCCTTATGTTGACAAGAAGCATTTAAAACGTAAGAACCGTAACTGGACAGGTAAGGAAATATTCAGCCTTCTCCTTCCAGATGACTTGAATATGAACTACAGAGCTGAAATCTGTAAGAAATGTGAAGAAGGTTGTAGCTTTGAAGCATGTGAACATGATGCATATGTGGTTATTAAAGATGGTCAATTAACCCACGGTGCAATAGACGAAGCTGCATATGGTTCTTTCTCTGGTAAGATTTTAGATACTATTGTTAAGGAATATGGTCCTTCAAGAGCTAAGGAATTCCTTGACCGTTCTACTGACCTTGCTATCTGCGGAATCATGAAAACCGGTATCACTACCAGTACCAATGATGAAGAAATCCCAGAAGAAGCTATTGAGGTAATTGACGCTCACTTGGATAATGCAGAGCAAAAGGTAGACAGATTAATTGATGCATATGAAATGGGCGAACTTCAACCATTGCCTGGACGTAGTGAAGAGGAAACCTTGGAAATGCGTATTGTACAAGTTCTAGGGGAAGCTAGGGACACAGCAGGTGATATTGCAGCAGGTTACCTTACAATGGGTAAGCAAGATGCTGATGACACTTATGATCATGTGATGGCTGTAGAAAACCACTCTGTAGTAATGGCAAAAACTGGTGCAAGGGCATCTATGTTGAACTTGGCTCAGATTACCGCTTGTGTAGGACAGCAATCTGTTCGTGGTGGACGTATTACAAGAGGATATCTAAACAGGCCTTTACCTCACTTTAGAAAACATGAGTTAGGGGCAAGAGCTAAAGGATTTGTACATTCCAGCTACAAAGAAGGACTTGACCCTGTAGAATTCTTCTTCCACGCTATGGGAGGAAGAGAAGGTCTTGTAGATACCGCGATTCGTACAGCACAATCTGGTTACATGCAAAGAAGACTTGTAAATGCACTTGAAGACTTAAATGTAGGTCCTGATGGTTTAGTTACTGATAACAAAGGTCAAATTATCCAAAGAGTATTTGGTGAAGATGGAATTGACCCAGCTAAAAGTGACTTTGGTAAAGTGGCTAACTTAGACAAACTCATTGACGAAATGAGAATTAAGGAAAAAGACAGTGGTAAATAAGGAGGCAATTTTATGGTAGATACTGAAGAAAGACTTGAAGCAATTAAAACTGTTGAAAAAGTACTTAAAAAGAATAAAATTGACTTTCCTGAAAGTTATGTTCATGAATTAGCAGACGCTTATATTAGAAGAGAATTAACTGATAAAGAATTAAACACTTTAGTTCTTAAAGTTGAAGAAGCTTATGAACGTGCTTATATTGAAGCAGGAGAAGCTGTAGGAACTGTTGCAGCTCAATCTGTAGGTGAACCTGGTACTCAGATGACCATGCGTACTTTTCACTATGCAGGGGTAGCAGAATTAAACGTAACCTTAGGGCTTCCTAGGTTAATTGAGATTGTAGATGCAAGGAAAAAGATTTCCACTCCTACAATGGACATCTATTTCGAAGATGAGTACAAAAACGATGAAGAATTCGTAAGAAGGTTAGCAAACCAAATCGGTAAAAGTATCATTAACGACATTTTGGCTGACTACGATATAGATTACTTTAACTATAAAATCAAAATCATTTTAGATAATGAAAAGATTGAAGCTAAAAGACTCGATATTGATGATATTATTGCAAAAGTTCAAAAAACCTTTAAAAAGGTTGAAATATTAAATTATGGTGCTGAACTTGAAGAGGATATAGAAGAGTCTGAATCTGCTGAAGGTGCTGAAGGTGCTGATATAGTTAGTGAAGATGATGATATTGTTCCAGTTGAAGATGAAGCTCCTGTTACTTCCTTTGAAGAGGATGAAAACGTTACCTTAATCTTCGAGCCAAGCAAACAGACCATAAGAGAACTTAGGCTTCTCGGTGATAAAGTCCGTGACTTGCAAATCAGTGGTACTAAAGGTATTGGTAAAGTTATTATCCGTAAGGAAGATGATGGATGGTTCCTTCAAACTGAAGGATCTAACCTCGGAGCTATCTTTAAGATAGAAGGTATTGACAAGGCTAATACAACCACTAACGACATTCACGAAATTGAAGTTGTTTTAGGTATTGAAGCTGCTCGTAACGCTATCGTTTATGAACTTAACCGTACCCTATCAGACCAAGGTTTGACTGTAGATATCAGACACATTATGTTAGTTGCTGATATGATGACTTCTGAGGGAATTGTTAAATCCATTGGAAGACATGGTATTAGTGGTGAAAAATCAAGTGTTCTCGCTCGTGCTGCATTCGAAGAAACTGGTAAGCATTTGCTTCATGCAAGTATTAGAGGAGAAGTTGATGACTTGACTGGTATCATTGAAAACATTATTATAGGTCAACCTATACCTTTAGGTACTGGATCTGTAGGCGTTACAATGAAACCAGATGCTTATGATTGAGTTTTTCAATCATAGCATTAAACTTTTTAAAATTACTAAAAATAGAAAAAAATTTAATTAAATAATTAATTTATTAATTTGTTTATTAATTAAATATTAATTATTTTATAATTAGTTATTAATTGTTAATTAATTAATTTTCTATTATCATATTTATCAATTATTTATTGCTAAAATTAATCATTTTCATAGTAATTTCAAATTATTGAATATTATTTAGAATCTTTTTTTTGGATTAATATTTTATTATTAATTCAGAATATTTTTCTTAAACTTTATTCAATTTTT
>CAMODR010000037.1 GCA_946611495.1 uncultured Methanobrevibacter sp.
TTTAAAAATAAAAAAGAAGATAATTTAGAAATTATTCATTTGCTAAATTATCGAAGTATCCTTGGATAAATACAACTGGTGTACCTTTATCTCCAGAACCACTTGTTAAGTCACATAATGAACCGATTAAGTCAGTCAATACTCTTGGAGTAGTTCCTTCAGTAATCATTTGTCCAGTTAAATCCTTATCTTTGTTTCTGATTTCTTCTTTAATAGCTTCTTTTAATTCGTCTCCTTTCAAGTCAGCGAATTGATTGTCAGAAACATATTTTAATTTAATTTCATTTGGATATCCTACTAATCCTGCAGTATGTGCTGGTGAAACAACAGGATCTGCCAATTCCCAAATTTTTCCAACAGGGTCTTTAAATGCACCATCACCGTAAACCATAACTTCTATTTGTTTACCGGTAAGTTCAATTAATCTTTTTTGCACTTCTTCAACAACTTTTTGTCCGGTTTTTGGGAATAATTTTAATCTTTCTTCTGTTGCTTTGTTGGAACCAAGTAATCCATATTCTGGATTAAAGCCAGAATCTCCATTAGGTTCTGACATGACTTCGTATAAACCATATACGTGAGCCCCATTTTCCTTAAGCAATTTTGTGGTTTTTTCTCTAGTGTGGATATCACAGCTTAATACATCATTAGTGTAATCAAGAATGGTTTTAACATCGTTGGAGAAGACGAATTCTACTTCACAGTCTTCACTTTCAATTAATTCCTTATAGAAATCAATCATGTTTATTCCAGTAAATGGATGTTTCCATGATCCGAAAGTTTCATAATATTCTTCTTCGGAAATAACGCTTCCTAAATGGTATTCGCTTTCATCTAAGATTTTTTCATCCATGATTCCATTTCCAACTTCATCTGCTGGGAAAGAAGTTAAAAGAGTAATTTTGTCCATTCCTCTTGCAATACCTTTTAAAATAATGGAAAATCTGTTTCTGCTTAAAATAGGGTTTGTTACACCTATTTTTTTAGAAGGGAATTTTTTTTGCACATCTGCTGCAACATCATCTACAGTTACATAGTTTCCTTCTGAAATTCCTACAACAGCCTCTGTAATTGCAACGACATCCTTGTCTTTAAATTCAAAGCCTTCACTTTCTTTTGCTGCCATTAAAGAATCTACAACTATGCTTACTAAATCATCATTTTCTTTAATAATTGGTGTCCTTATTCCACGTACTACTGTACCAACACATCTCATTTTTTATTCTCCTAAAGACTTTTTGGAAAATTCCAACGTCCTATTAAATTTATATAATTTCATTTATATATATGTTAAGTTTTTTCTGAATTGTTTAATTGAGTTAAGTTTCTTCTTTTTTTTTAGTTTGTTGAAAAATTCATGAATTTTATTTTTATTTTTTTTCTTATTCATCTTATTCTTTTTATTCTTCTTATTTTCTCTTATTCTTCTCTTATTTTTTTCTTTTAGTATTCTTTTATTTTTTCTTATTCTTTCTAAATTCAAAAGTATTACTAATTTTTCAAAAATTATATATATTTTAATAATTAAACTTTTATTATGAATGACATTATTAATCCGAATGTAGAAATTCCTGATGATCAGGTTGCTATGGCCTTCTTTAGAAGTGTCCGTTGGGTTAATGGAGTATATTGTCCTAAGTGCAAGTCATATAATATTAATAATAGAGGCAATCAGGGTAGAACTCGCAGATACTCCTGTAAAGATTGCAAGACTAACTTTAATGATTTTTCCGGAACCATTTTTCATAAAAGCAAGATTCCTCTTAATGTAATGTTATATGTTCTCTTTAATTTAGATAATAAAACTACAACACAATTGTCTGACGAATTGGGTTATAGTAGGCAGTGTATTTCTAGAATATCTAAATTATTTAGGGACAAGCTCTTGAGCAATCCCGAATTCTTTGATGTGGATGATTAATTGTCTCAGTTTTTGCTTTTTTTAATATGGATTTTTTGAGTTATTCTACATCTTCAATTTTTTTTAATATTTAACCTATGTAAGTATATCAGTTCATAAAATCCTGTTTTTGTAACCTTAATCTTACATTTATGTTAGTTTGTTGGTATATTAACACGTGTTATATTTTAAAATTTCTTAAATTTGCTTGTTTTATTTTATAATTTAATGCTATTTTCTCTTTTATTTTTTAATTTAAATAATTGAAATCTATTATTTTCTTCTTTAGAAAAAGATTCATATTTTAATACTATTTTAAAAAATATTTTCATTCTTTATTTTTGAACTATTAATCTATCATTCCTTTATTTAATGAAAAACATTATATATGTAGTTTATACAATTATTATATAAGTAATAAGTTTTTAAATTATATTTTAAATAATCCATAACTAATTAAAAAAAATACTTTTTTAATTTTAAAGTTAAACCTTTATTTTTTAAAAATTAGTTTTTTCTAAATTAATTAAAAAATAATTTATAAAAAAACAACTTATTATTTAAATACATTTTTAAAAATTAAAGTGATTTTTATGGATAAAAAAATTATCGCAATTATTGCTATTGTTGTAATAGCTATTGTTGCTGTTGGAGCTTATTTCGCTATGGGTTCTGGTGACGATACCATAACTATCGGTCACTTGCCATCAGATCACGATACAGCAATGTATGTTGCTGAAGCTCAAAAACAGTATGAAGCACAAGGACTTAAGGTCAAAACTGTTCAATTCAACAATGGTGGAGACTTAATGAATGCTATGGCAAGTGGAGATGTGGATGTTGGTTATGTAGGTATTACTCCTGTATTATCTTCAATTGAAAAAGGCGTACCTGTTAAAGTTGTTTCAGGTGCTCAAATTGAAGGTAGTGGTGTTGTAGTAAGTGCAGATTCAGGCATTAACTCTCTTGCTGATTTAAAAGGTAAAAAAGTAGGTACTCCTGGTGCAGCTACTATTCAAAACATGATCATAACATATGCTCTTAACCAATCTGGTGTAAGCACTGATGATGTTGAATTAGTTGCAATGAAAGCAGCTCAAATGACTGATGCATTAAAAGCTGGTCAAATTGATGCTATGATTTGTTGGGAACCTTATTCCTCCATTGCAGTAAACAATGGATATGGTAAATTACTTGAAAACACTTCTGAAATCATTCCAGGACACCCTTGTTGTGTAGTTGCAGCAAGCCAAAGCTTTATTGACAATCATCCAGATGAACTTAAGAAGATCTTGGCAATTCATGAAAATGCCACTGATTTCACTAACGAAAACCCTACAGAAGCAGCAGCTTTATTACCTGACGACATCGTTCCAGATAAGGACTTACAAGCAGGAATTATTGCTGATACCACTTTCGTTTCAGGTTTAGATGATGATTACAAGAAAAATGTAATGGAATTTATGCAACTTGGTGTAGACTTAGGTCTTTTAAAAGAACCTATCAGTGAAGATAAAATCTTTTATGAAGCTTAAGTAAATTAGTGGTTTCCACTAATTTTCTTTTTTATTTTTTTATTTTTTAATATTCTTATTTTAATTCTACTGTATTTATTTTGATACTTTTTCTAATCTTACTTAATTTTATAAACTTTTATATATAATGTAAATTAAATTTATACATATATTAATATTATAACATTATTTAAGTTTCAATCGGTGGGTTGATTTTTGAAGTGCTTGCATGCTTAATTCAAACTCTATTTTGATTGATTTTTAAAATGCTAGTTTTTAAATAAATAATATTATAATATTTCATAAAACAAAAATTATTTAGATAGTGATTTATGTGAACATAGATAAAAGAGTTTTACCATTTATTTTGCCTATTGTACTTTTAATAGGATGGTATATAATCACAGATGGCTTGAATCTAATACCTTACTATATTTTGCCTAGCCCTGTTGATGTATTTGATGCAGCATATGCTTTAATAATCAATGGAAAACTATTAGATCATACAATCAGTACATTGATAAAAGTATTCTCTGGTATTATATTAGCATCTGTTGTTGCAATTCCTTTAGGTATTGTTTTAGGTTGGTATGAGACTTTAGATGAACTTTCATCATTAGTTATTAGTATTTTAAGACCAATACCTCCAATTGCATGGATTCCATTCTCTATTTTATGGTTTGGAATTGGATTATCCTCTGCAGTATTCGTTATCTTTATCGGTTGTGTATTTTCAGTTTTAGTATATACAATTGATGGTGTTAAAAGAACAGATAAGGTTTTAATCGAAGCTGCTAATACTTTAGGTGCAAATAATTGGGATATTTTATATAAGGTTGTCTTGCCTTCAACTCTTCCATATATAGTATCTGGTCTTAAGGTCGGTGTAAGTATCGCTTTGATGTGTACTGTGTCTGCAGAGATGATTGCATCAAGCAAAGGTTTAGGTTATATGATCTTAACTGCAAGTAACTTGTTTGACCCTGGTACAATGGTTGTAGGTATGGCAATTATTGGAATTATTGGTATTTTATTTGATGTCGGATTTAGAAAAATACAATCTAGAATTTTCTGGTAGAATCAATATTTTTTCTAGATTAGTATATTATACTTATTAAGGTGTTTATATTGGCAATTGATATAAAAAACGTTTCTAAATCATTTATGACAAAAGATAAGGATTTCACTGCATTAAAAAATGTGGACCTTCATATTGATGATGGGGAATTGATCTGTCTTTTAGGCCCTTCAGGCTGTGGAAAAACAACTCTCCTTAGACTTATTGGCGGTTTGGAGAAGGCTGATGAAGGGGAGATATATGATAGGGGAGAACTTGTTGAAGGCCCTTCAAGAGAAAGAGGTTTCATTTTCCAGCAATATTCTTTATTCCCTTGGTTAAATGTTTTAGATAATGTAATGTTTGGTTTAAATTTAAAGGATTCCAATAAGGAAGAAAATTTGGCTGCGGCTGAAAGATATCTTGAAAGAGTGGGATTAGCTGATTTTAAATACAGTTATCCACATGAGCTTTCAGGAGGTATGAAACAAAGGGTAGCTATTATCCGTTCCTTATTGAACCACACTCCTGTCTTGCTTATGGATGAACCATTTTCCGCAGTTGACATGTTGAACAGGCACAGCTTGCAGGAACAATTAATTGGTGTTTGGAAGAGATTCAACACTACAATTATTTTTGTAACTCACGATGTTGATGAGGCTGTCTATTTGGCTGATAAAATTGTGATAATGGACAAGAATCCTGGAAGAGTTCAAGACATAGTTGAAAATGACCTTCCACGTCCAAGACAAAGAGAATCTAGAGAGTTTTTAGACTTCCAAGATAAAGTTGAAAAGATGCTTGGTGTTTGGGAGCCTTAACTCAAGCTTTTTTGGCCTTCGGCCAAAAAACCTTGACCAAAATTTTTATAACTGCTTGGCATAATGCCAACATTTACTTTTTTTCACTTTTTTTACTTTTTTATATACTATTAAAGCATATTTTTTTTAAAGTAACTATTAAGATTATTGTTTAATAAAAATAGTTTTTTTAATGGGGAGTATTTTAATTATTTTGTTATAAAAATAGTTTTTTCTAAATAATTTTTAATTATTTTATCAATTATTCAAATACTTTTTTTTTAAATAATGTCCAAATTACTATTAAAATTAGGATTTAAAGTGCCAAATCTTCCATTTTTAACTGATTCGTAAATGAACTTGGTGGACTTTTCTATGATTTTATTTAAGTCATCTGGATTATTTGGATTAAAATTAGGATTTCTATTATCTTCTATAACTAAATTAGCACAGATTGAGGCAGATAAGCTACATCCAGTGCCATGAAGATTATCTGTTTTAATTAGCTCTTGCTTTAATATGGTGATTTCATCGTTCTCTTTGGTGTAGATAATATTGTTTCCCTCTAAATGTCCTCCTGTAATCATTACATTGCAATCTTTTCCTATTTTATAAGCAGCCTCTTTTCCATCTTCTATGCTTTCAATTTTCATATTGGCTAACTTTTCAGCTTCGGAAACATTTGGTGTTACTATCAATGAATCTTTGAGAAGATATTTCTTAAGGGAATTGGCCATTTCCTCTTTAGCAAGTATGCCTCCAGCACTTGCCACCATCACTGGATCTACAACTAATTGTAAATCATATTCTTTGACCTTTTTACTTACAAGTTGGATGATTTCCTTTGAGTATAATAGGCCTGTCTTTGAGTATTTGATAGTATACTCATCAAATATTGAATCTATTTGTTGTGAGATATATGAGGTATCAATTGCTTGAATGGAAAACACTTTTTTAGGATTTTGTGCAGTGAGTGCAGTAATTACAGAACATGGATGAACTCCATGGGCTGCCATAGTCTTGATGTCTGTACTTATTCCAGCTCCTCCTGAAGGGTCAAATCCAGCTATTGATAATCCTATCATGATATCACTTTAACATAAATATTTTTTTATGGGCAATTTTAATTTTGTATTTTTATTCTATTTTTTATTCTATTTTTTTTATTCTCGAGTAACTTTCAATCTCTCATGGCCATGTATAGACTCCACTTTAATTCCAAGTGATTCTAAGTACTTTTTAGTTTCTGTTCCATTTCCATGAATCATAATTTCCCCAAGGTCTTCAGTTGTATTCACATCTAAAGCCATATAAAATGAATCATGAACAAGAGGAGCCAATTTCTTCTTTTCAGCTTCCTCTATATGCTTTTTGAAACTGAACTCACCAAATTGCATATCAATTGCCAATGGTTTAGTGATGAGAGTGTTTGTTCCTCCACCTTTTGATGGAACAATAATGAAGTCCAAGTTTTTAGATTGGTCAATAAGGAGCTTTATATTGGTTTTTCCAATTAATGGAATGTCTGAAGGCAATATTATTACTTTTCTTGTTTTCTTTCTAGACCATTTCATAGCCTGTTTTAGAGCCAGGTTTAATCCGCTGTTATCAGATGCCTTTTGCACTTTTGATTTCTTATGGTCTTCCTCAATAATTGTGGTAAGTTCAAGCTCTTCTGCATAAGCCAAGACTTCTTCATCCTTGCTTATGATTAATATTTTATCTACGATTGGCTTGAGTGTATTTGTAATGTCTTTTAGCATGGCTTTTAAGAGATTCTTTCTCTCTTCTGGAGATAAAAAAGGTGATAATCTTGTTTTAGCATTTGCAAATTGACTTACAGGAATTATTGCATAGATCTTATCCATATAAATCACTCATTGAATTATTTTTGCTTTTTTTGATGATTCTATTTTTTTTCATCAAATTTTTAAAGTCCTAATTTCTTTGTTAAATTTTTTTAAATAAAAATAAGAGGATTTTATAATTTGTATAAAATCCATTAATTTAATATGTTTTTGCTATTAATTTAATATGTTTTTGCCATTAATGCAAGATGTTTTGCAGGTTTTCCACAGTGTGGGCAAATCTTATCAGTTTCTATGTCTTCCTCTTGGATTCCAAGAATATCAACATCAGTTTCTTCTTCTATTGCTTTACCGCACTCTTCATCTCCACACCAATAGAATTTGATGACTTTTCCATCATTGATTATGTCTGAGACATTTTCAAGGCTGTCTACTGTAACAATGGACTCCTCTTGTTTTGCCCAAGCATTGGTTTTAAGGTTTTCTTCCACTTCTTGAAGGAGACTTGCAACATGTTCTGCCACATCTTCATCTAAGCTGATTTCAATCTTTTCACCAGTGTCTCTTCTTCCAAGAATTGCAACATTGTTTTTCAAGTCTCTTGGGCCTAATTCAAATCTGATAGGAGTTCCTTTCAATTCCCAGTCAAAGAATTTCTTTCCTGGTCTTAAGTCTCTGGTGTCCATTTGTACACGAATGCCTTTTGCTTCAAGGGATGCCTTAATCTCTTCACATTTGGCCATTACCTCTTCAGCGCCATCCTTGAATATGATAGGAATAATAGTAATTTGCTTTGGAGAGATTTCAGGAGGTAACTTAAGTCCTTTTTCATCTCCATGAGCTGCAATTGCTGCTGCAATTACTCTGTCTGAGATTCCATAACAGGTTTGATAAGCGTATTCGTGGTTTCCTTCCTTATTTTCAAAGGTGATTTCAAAGGTTTTTGCAAATGTTTGGCCTAAATTATGGACTGTACCAATTTGCAATGTCTTTCCATCAGGCATTACAGTGTCAAATGCCATTGTGTATTCTGCTCCAGGGAACTTATCCCATACTGGCCTTTTGCTGATTAGGTAAGCAATTCCAAGACCGTCGAAGAATTTTTTATATAGTTCAATTCCAGTTTCGACTTGTTCTGCAGCTTCTTCAGCACTTGAATGGACTGTATGAGCTTCTGCAAAGGTAGTAATTTCTCTTACTCTAATGAGAGGTCTTGTATGTTTAGTTTCATATCTGAAAGTATTTACCACTTGGTATTGTTTTATAGGAAGGTCAATGTGTGATCTTACCCATAAGGAAAACATAGGATACATTGCAGTTTCACTGGTTGGCCTAATTGCCAATTTTTCATTCAATTCCTTTTGTCCGCCATGGGTAACCCAGTAAACTTCATCTTCAAATCCTTTTACATGGATTCCTTCCTTTGCAAGTTCCTCTTCAGGGATAAGGAGAGGATATAATACCTCATCATGCTCATCATCTAACAAATCTCTAAAGATGTCTAAGGTAGCTCTTCTGATTTGGAATCCGTATGGAAGCCATACGCTCATACCTTTAATAGGGTATCTAGAGTCTATAATTTCTGCATTTTCTAAAATATCATGAAACCATTCGCTAAAATTCTCCACATTATCACCATAATTAATAAATATAATCTTTGAATAAATATGTTGTTTAAATAATAAATTAAATTAAATTTTTGAATACTATGAA